>VGRF01000015.1 GCA_016875395.1 Deltaproteobacteria bacterium
TCCGCCTCGCGCAGAATCTTCACCATCTGCTCTTCCGTAAACCGACTCTTCTTCATGGGGGCTTCCTTTCCGTCGGAAGCCATTCTCTCTCAAGAATCAGTCGGTCCGAGAATCGGCCAGCAGGTCAGCGGGGGTACGAGGTGGCCTGGTTCTCGGGGCAGCACGACGAGGTCGCGGGGGAAGAGGCGCGGCTCGGGATCGAGCGTGCGAGCCACTTCTACGATGCGCGTCAGGACGTGGCACGGAGAACGTCGCGATCAGCGCAGCCGATCAGCCTCCAGGTGTCGTGGAAGACGGTGATGCAGCGAGTTGGCGAGTATCTCGATGCGCGCAGATCGAGCGCGCCTCTCTTCCTGTACGTGAATCTCGTCGACACGCACTTTCCGTACTGGCACTCCGAGCTCGACGACATCGTCGGCGTGCGCTCGTTCTCCCGGAGTGAGATTCGCCCGGAGAATCGCGATCGCGTGCTGCATGCCTACGAGAATGCGGCCGCGAATGTCGACCGCGCGATCGGCGAGCTGCTCTCGCGTGCGGACCGCGCGCTCGGGGTGAGCACGATCGTCGTGGTGACGGGCGACCACGGCCAGTCGTTCTACGAGAACCGCACGCTCGGCCACGGCCAGGCGCTCGATGACGCGCAGACACGCGTACCTCTGGTGGTGCGAGGCGCCGGGCCGGAGGTGCCGCCGCTGCTCGCGCTCAGCGATCTGCGCGGGGCGATCGGCGCCTGGGTCGACGGCGCGGCGCCCCGAGCTAGCGAAGGGCCGGTGCTGCAGTGGGTCGGGGAGGTGAGCCGCGCGCGTCGAATCGGGCTCAGGACTCCCGCACGCGCGACGAGCGTCGATCTCCACGCCCCGCCCGGAACGGATGCAGCGCGCGAGGCGATACGCGCGTGGGAGATGGCGCGCTACCTCGAGGCCGAAAAGTGAAACGGCGCTGACTCACTTGCGCGAGTCAGCGCCGCTCAAAGAGATCCCACCGTCTAGCTACTCTCCCACCGGGAAGCCCGGCAGTACCATCGCCGAAGCAGGGCTTAACTTCCGTGTTCGGAATGGGAACGGGTGTGGCCCCTGCTCTATGGACGGTGGGAAATATCAAATCGATCTTCGATCAACCGAATAGATTTCTGGGTCCGCACAAAGAGGTCACAGTGCGGGCATTGCACGAGGCGAGTGGTCAAGCCTCACGGGCGATTAGTACCGGTCAGCTTCACGCATTACTGCGCTTCCACCTCCGGCCTATTGCGTCGTGGTCTTCGACGGCCCTTTAGGGGACTTGCGTCCCGGGAGACCTCATCTTGGAGTGAGTTTCCCACTTAGATGCTTTCAGCGGTTATCTCATCCGAACATGGCTACCCGGCGGTGCTCCTGGCGGAACAACCGGTACACCAGCGGTTCGTCCATCCCGGTCCTCTCGTACTAGGGACAGCGCTCCTCAAGTCTCCTGCGCCCACGGCGGATAGAGACCGAACTGTCTCGCGACGTTCTAAACCCAGCTCGCGTGCCGCTTTAATTGGCGAACAGCCAAACCCTTGGGACCTGCTTCAGCCCCAGGATGCGACGAGCCGACATCGAGGTGCCAAACCTCCCCGTCTATGTGAACTATTGGGGGAGATCAGCCTGTTATCCCCGGCGTACCTTTTATCCGATGAGCGATGGCCCTTCCATTCAGAACCACCGGATCACTAAGACCTGGTTTCCCACCTGCTCGACTTGTTTGTCTCGCAGTCAAGCTCCCTTATGCCTTTGCACTCTACGGCTGGTTTCCAATCAGCCTGAGGGAACCTTCGCGCGCCTCCGTTACTTTTTGGGAGGCGACCGCCCCAGTCAAACTACCCACCACGCAGTGTCTCCGGCCCGGATGACGGGCCTAGGTTAGATCGGCAGCACAATAAGGGTGGTATTTCAACGTTGGCTCCACCGAAACTAGCGTCCCGGCTTCAAAGCCTCCCACCTATCCTACACATACTGAACCGACGATCACTGCGAAGTTGTAGTTAAGGTGCACGGGGTCTTTTCGTCCTGCCGCGGGTCGCCGGCATCTTCACCGGCAATTCAGTTTCGCTGAGTCTCTGGTCGAGACAGTGGGGAAGTCGTTACGCCATTCGTGCAGGTCGGAACTTACCCGACAAGGAATTTCGCTACCTTAGGACCGTTATAGTTACGGCCGCCGTTTACTGGGGCTTCGGTTCATCGCTTCGCCTTGCGGCTGACAAGTCCCCTTAACCTTCCAGCACCGGGCAGGCGTCAGACCCTATACGTCGTCTCTCGACTTCGCAGAGTCCTGTGTTTTTAGTAAACAGTCGCTACCCCCTGCTCTCTGCAGCCTGAATTCGCTCGAGGAGTGAATCCCTTCACGAACTCAGGCACACCTTATCCCGAAGTTACGGTGTCAATTTGCCGAGTTCCTTGACCAGAGTTCTCCCAAGCGCCTTGGCATTCTCTGCCCGCCCACCTGAGTCGGTTTACGGTACGGTCACCAGACATCCTCCCTACGAGGCTTTTCTCGGGAGCATGGGGTCATCGACTTGGCGAACCGAAGTTCGTTCAGTCTCACCTCTCGGCGTTAACGGCAACGCGGATTTTCCTACGTTGCCCGCCTACCGGCTTTCACCACCATCCAGTAGGTGGCTCGACTACCCTTCTCCGTCCCCCTTCGGTCGAACGGATATCTAGTGGTACGGGAATATTAACCCGTTTCCCATCGCCTACGGCTTTCGCCCTGAGCTTAGGGACCGACTGACCCTGGGAAGATTAGCTTGACCCAGGAACCCTTGGGCTTACGGCGAACAGGTTTCCCACCTGTTTTATCGCTACTCGTGTCCGCATAGGCACTTCCAAGGCCTCCACCAGTTCTCTCGATCTGGCTTCACAGGCAATTGGAACGCTCCCCTACCGATCTACGAAGCCGAGGCTTCATAGATCCCGCAGTTTCGGTGTCGCGCTTGAGCCCCGTTACATTTTCGGCGCGGGTTCACTAGACCAGTAAGCTATTACGCACTTTTTAAAGGATGGCTGCTTCTAAGCCAACCTCCTGGTTGTTTAAGCGCTCCCACTTCCTTTCCCACTTAGCGCGAACTTAGGGACCTTAACCGGCGGTCTGGGTTGTTTCCCTCTCGACTACGAACCTTAGCGCTCGCAGTCTGACTCCCGTGCTGCACTCATCGGCATTCGGAGTTTGGTTGGGTTCGGTAACCTGGTGGGGCCCCTAGCCCATCCAGTGCTCTACCTCCGATGGTGATCGCACGAGGCTATACCTCAATATATTTCGGGGAGAACCAGCTATCTCCAAGTTTGATTGGCCTTTCACCCCTACCCACAGCTCATCCGGGTAGTTTTCAACCTACTACGGTTCGGTCCTCCACTCGGTTTTACCCGAGCTTCAACCTGGCCATGGGTAGATCACCTGGTTTCGGGTCTACCCCCAGCAACTCGTCGCCCTATTCAGACTTGCTTTCGCTACGGCTACGCCTATCGGCTTAACCATGCTGCTGAGGAGTAACTCGCGGACCCGTTAAACAAAAGGTACGCAGTCACACTTGGTGCAAGCACCATAGTGCTCCCACTGTATGTAAGCAGACGGTTTCAGGATCTTTTCACTCCCCTCACCGGGGTTCTTTTCGCCTTTCCCTCACGGTACTGGTTCACTATCGGTCGCCAGGTAGTACTTAGCCTTGGATGATGGTCCACCCAGATTCCCACGAGGTTCCACGTGCCTCGCGGTACTCGGGATACTCCTAGAGCCACTGCCGGGTTTTACGTACGGGGCTATCACCCTCTTCGGCCGACTTTTCTGGTCGTTCCGTTACCCACAGCGGTCCCACATCGGAGTCCCACGACCCCGGAAAGAGTTTCCTCTCGCCGGTTTAGGCTGATCCCCGTTCGCTCGCCGCTACTAGGGGAGTCTCGGTTGATTTCCGTTCCACCGGGTACTTAGATGTTTCAGTTCCCCGGGTTGACTTCGCACCCTCTATGAATTCGAGGGCGTGACGATCGGGCTTGACCCCGACCGGGTTTCCCCATTCGGACATCTCCGGATCAAAGGATGGTTTGCGCCTCCCCGGAGCATTTCGCTGCTACCTACGTCCTTCGTCGTCTCCTGGCGCCAAGGCATCCACCGTCTGCTCTTCGTAGCTTGACCAAAATTGGTTCGTTCATTCGCAGAGAAGCGAATCCAGATTCGCTTTCGTGCTGCCAAGGCACTGCATTAACTCTTCGCTTGGACCCAGAAAGCTATTCGATTGTCAAAGACCGGAACCCTTCGAGTCTCACGACCCACCGCCTGTAGGGGGCAGCACCGGCAAATCACCGGCATGAATGAAGACGTGACCGAATGGTGGAGCTGATCGGGATCGAACCGACGACCTCAGGCTTGCAAAGCCCGCGCTCTCCCAGCTGAGCTACAGCCCCAGGTCAGGGCCGGCGGTGGTGGGCCTGGGCTGATTTGAACAGCCGACCTCCCGCTTATCAGGCGGACGCTCTAACCAACTGAGCTACAGGCCCCGAAAGCGACCCGCTCGAGCGACCGCTCCAAACTCGGTCCCCGAAAAACGAATGACGTGCAGTTGCGAACGGATCGGCCAACTCTGCCCCGATTGAACGAGTCACCAGGAGAACCCGGGATTCACAGAGTCTGTTGGCCGACTTGACTTAGGTTGCCTAGCTCGAGCGAGTCGAGCCGGCATCTCCCTAGAAAGGAGGTGATCCAGCCGCAGGTTCCCCTACGGCTACCTTGTTACGACTTCACCCCAATCACTAGTCGAACCTTGGACGGCTCCCTCCTTGCGGTTGGGTCACCGGCTTCTGGTGCAACCAGCTTTCGTGGTGTGACGGGCGGTGTGTACAAGGCCCGGGAACGTATTCACCGCGGCATGCTGATCCGCGATTACTAGCGATTCCGCCTTCATGGAGTCGAATTGCAGACTCCAATCCGAACTGAGACCGGCTTTATGGGATTGGCTCCCCCTCGCGGGTTGGCAGCCCTTTGTACCGGCCATTGTAGCACGTGAGTAGCCCTGGGCATAAAGGCCATGAGGACTTGACGTCGTCCCCACCTTCCTCCGGCTTAACACCGGCAGTCCCAATAGAGTGCCCAGCCTAACTGGTGGCAACTATTGGCAGGGGTTGCGCTCGTTGCGGGACTTAACCCAACACCTCACGACACGAGCTGACGACAGCCATGCAGCACCTGTCTCGCGGCTCCCGAAGGCACTCCCTCGTTTCCGAGAGATTCCGCGGATGTCAAGCCCAGGTAAGGTTCTGCGCGTTGCTTCGAATTGAACCACATGCTCCACCGCTTGTGCGGGCCCCCGTCAATTCCTTTGAGTTTTAGCCTTGCGGCCGTACTCCCCAGGCGGGGTGCTTAATGCGTTAGCTTCGACACCGAAGGGGTCAATACCTCCGACGTCTAGCACCCACAGTTTACGGCGTGGACTACCAGGGTATCTAATCCTGTTTGCTCCCCACGCTTTCGCGTCTCAGTGTCAGTCATCGTCCAGACGGCCGCCTTCGCCACTGGTGTTCCTTCCGATATCTACGAATTTCACCTCTACACCGGAAATTCCGCCATCCTCTCCGAGACTCGAGCCTGGCAGTATCGGATGCAGTTCCGGAGTTGAGCTCCGGGATTTCACACCCGACTTTTCAGGCCACCTACACGCGCTTTACGCCCAGTAATTCCGAACAACGCTTGCGCCCTCCGTATTACCGCGGCTGCTGGCACGGAGTTAGCCGGCGCTTCCTTTGAAGGTACCGTCAAGCACTCGACCTATTCGCCCGAGTACCTTTCGCCCCTTCCGACAGAGGTTTACGACCCGAAGGCCTTCATCCCTCACGCGGCGTCGCTGGGTCAGGCTTTCGCCCATTGCCCAAAATTCCCGACTGCTGCCTCCCGTAGGAGTCTGGACCGTGTCTCAGTTCCAGTGTGGCTGGTCGTCCTCTCAGACCAGCTACCCATCTTCGCCTTGGTGGGCCGTTACCCCGCCAACTAGCTAATGGGACGCAGGCTCATCCGTAGGCGGTAGCTTGCAAGCAGAGGCCACCTTTTCCCGCGCTGTCCGCAGACAACGTGGTCTCATCCGGTATTAGCCCCAGTTTCCCGGGGTTGTCCCAGACCTTCGGGCAGATTACCCACGCGTTACTCACCCGTGCGCCGCTTTACTCGCTCCCGAAGGAACTTTCTCGCACGACTTGCATGTCTTAAGCACGCCGCCAGCGTTCGTTCTGAGCCAGGATCAAACTCTCCAGTTTGAACTTGGCACAGAGCAGGCACCGAAGTGCCACGCTCCGTTATTCGGAATGGCGATCGGTTGCCGAAGCAACCTGATCGCCGATTGATTTGTTTGACGTTTGCCCGTTCGCATCGCGCGGACTCCGAAGAGCCCGCCCGATTTCCTGCACGTCATTCGGTTTTCAAAGATCGAGCGAAGTCCGTTGAGACCTGTTCAGGATCTTTCGGACAAAAGGTTCCCCATTGAGGGGATACGGCTCGCTGTTGCCGGTCGGCGATGTTGTCCACCGGCGTCAGCGGGAGCGGCAAATTAGTGGGAACGAACTGAGCGTCAAGCCTGCCGAGGGTTTTTTTCACGAAGGCCCCGCGGGGCTAGGAGATGTGAACCTCGGCGAATCGCCTCCGTCCCGCGCGGATCGTGAACCGCCCCCGGCAAAGCCGGCGAGCGACGTCCCTCTCGACCGCACCGTCGATCTGAACACCCCCCTGAGCCACGAGCCGGCGGGCCTCTCCGTTCGACGCGAGCGTAAACGCTTGCCGAAGCACCTCGACCAGGCCGACGCCCGACGCGTCTGCGCTGCTCACCGCGATGACGGGGATCTCCTCCGGGCGCTCGCCGTGCTGCACGACCCTCCGGAAGTGGGCCTCTGCCTCGTCTGCCGCAGCGCCGTCGTGCAGCCGAGCCACGATTCGCCGCCCGAGCTCGCGCTTCGTCTCCATCGGCGCCGTGCTCGCGCCAGCCTCCCGCGCGAGGTCGTCCCACTCGCCGAACCCGAGCACCCTCGCCCACTCCGCGATCAGCGCGTCCGGAATGCTCATCACCCTGCCGAACGCGTCGGCCGGCGCGTCCGTGAGCCCGATCGTGTTGCCGAGGCTCTTGGACATCTTCTCGGTGCCGTCGAGCCCGACGAGGAGCGGCGAGGTCAGGATCGCCTGCGGGCGCTGCCCATAGTCCTTCTGGATCTCGCGGCCGACGAGCAGGTTGAAGAGTTGGTCGGTGCCGCCGAGCTCGATGTCCGCTTCGAGCGCGACCGAGTCGTAGGCCTGCACGAGCGGGTACAACAACTCGTGCACCGAGATCGGCGTCCCCTCGCGATATCGCTTCGCGAAGTCGTCGCGCTCGAGCATGCGCGCCACGGTGTACTTCGAGCACAAGCGCACGAAGTCCGCCGGCGTCATGCGCCCGAGCCACTCGCTGTTGAAGCGAATCTCCGCGCGGTCGACGTCGAGCACGCGCCGCACCTGGTCGACGTAGGTCTTCGCGTTCGCGCGAATCGCCTCCTCGTCGAGCGCGGGCCGCGTCTTCTTCTTGCCCGTGGGATCTCCGATGCGCGCAGTGAAATCACCGATCAGGAAGATCGGCGTGTGCCCGAGCTCCTGAAATGCGCGCAACTTCTCGAGCACGACCAGGTGGCCGAGGTGGAGATCGGGTGCCGAGGGATCGGCGCCCAGCTTCACACGGAGGGGCCGTCCGTTCGCGATCGCTTCCCCGAGCCGCACGCGCAGCTCCGCCTCACCGACGAAGTCGATGCTCCCGCGCCGGATGCGTTCGAGCTGCCGCTCGACTTCGCGGGCCACTTCGCTCACTTCGTCCTCCACACGCCGCTCGGAGTGATCACGAGATCGACGGGCCGATCGTGCGGCTCCAGCGGGACCTCGCGAACGAGTTGTATATCGAACGCGACGCCGACCGTGACGGTGCCGGGCGCCTCCGCGATCAGCTGGTCGTAGTGGCCACCGCCACGTCCGAGCCGCGCGCCGGTCCTCGTGAACGCAACGCCGGGAACGAGGAGCAGATCCGCAGGGAGGAGCCGCGCGGGCGCACGATCGGCCGGCGCAGCGAGGAAACCTCGGTCGCTCGGAACGAGCTCGTCGCCTCGCGCTGCCGCGAGCTCGAGCACACCGTCAGGCGTGAGGCGCGGCCAGAGCAGCTCCTTGCCCTGCGCCGCGGCTGCCGAGGCGACCGCGGTGACCGAGAGCTCGCTGGGCAGAGCCGCGTACACGGCCACGCGAGGCGCCGCGGAAAACTCGGGCAGCGCCACCACGCGCGCGCAAGCGCTCGTGGCGAACTCGGCGCGCGACTCCGGCGAGATGGCACGCAGCGCCGCCAGCATGCGCGCCCGCAATGCGCGCTTGGCTTCCGCTGCACTCAGGCGGGCGCGCCTCGTCGGGGCGCGAGGGCATCCTCGAGCAGCGCGATCAGCTCTCCGACGCGCGCACCGGACGCGTTGCTCCCGCCTCCGTCTCGTTCCGAGACCAGCGAGTTCGCGATGTTGAGCGCCGCGAGCACCGCCACGTCCACGCTGTCGACAGTGCCGGCGCGGATGCGCACGCGCTCGATCGTCTCGTCGAGGAGCGCTGCGGCCCGGTGCACCGAACCAGCGTCGGCCTCGCCCTCGGCGCGAATGCGGTAGCTGCGCCCCTGGATCTTCACCTGCACGGTGCGCTTCGGCGCGTCCTTCATTCGCGGGCCGCCACTGCACCGAGCCGGCGCGTCACTTCTTCCTCGATGCGCTCGATCTGCGCCACCAGCTCGTCGATGCGCTTGGCCGCATCGCGGCGCGCGTGATTCAGCTCGACGAGCTTCGCGTCGAGTGCCTTAATTCGCGCTTCGCGATCCGCGGCGCGCGCCCTCAGCTGCGCGCCCTCCGCCGACAGCGCTTCGTGGCGGGCGATGAGCTCGCGCACGAGCGCCTCGAGACGCTCGAACTGCGCTGCATCCGCGCGCGCGGCGCGATCGGCCATGCCCGCCTCCGGTTCGCGCGATCCTATCACGCACGCTCGCGCCCGGAGCTGTCCGGTCGCGCCCGCTTCCGTCGGAGGAGTGACCGGCGTCTCAGACGAACGCGTGACGGGACTGAAGCCGCGATGCGCCCGTGAGGTACGCGTCGACCGCGCGCGCGGCCTCGCGACCCTCCCAGATCGCCCACACCACGAGCGACTGCCCGCGCCGGCAGTCGCCGGCTGCGTACACGCCAGGCTCGCTGGTCGCGAAGCTCTTCACGTCCGCGCGTACGTTGCCGCGCGGATCGAGCGCGACGCCGAGGCCCTTCACGAGCCCGTCCTGCACGGGTCCGAGGAAGCCCATCGCGAGCAGCACGAGGTCCGCAGGCATCTCGAACTCGGGGCCCACCTCGCGCAGCGTGTTCATCAGCGGCCGGTCGAGCGAGTCGCGCTCGAACTCGACGCGGACCGCATGCAGCTTCTCGACGCGGCCGTTGGTTCCCGAGAGCCGCTTGGTCGCGATCGAGTACGCGCGCTCTCCACCCTCGGCGTGAGAGCTCGACACGTTGAAGTAGTACTTCTTCGCCTGCGGCCACGGCTCCGACGTGTGCCGCCCCTCCGGCGGCTGCGGCAACAGCTCGATCGAGGTGATCGACTTCGCGCCGTGGCGGTGCGAGGTGCCGATGCAGTCGGAGCCCGTGTCGCCGCCGCCGAGGATCACGACGTGCTTGCCCGTCGCGAGGATCGCTTCGCGCTCGGGCACCGCGTCGCCCGCGACGCGCCGGTTCTGCTGCGGCAGGAAGTCCATCGCGAAGTGGACACCCGCGAGATCGCGCCCGGGCACGCCGAGATCGCGCGGCAGCTCCGCGCCGGTGCACAGCAGCACCGCGTCGAAGTTCTTGCGCAGATCGGAGACGGAGTAGTCCACGCCGACGTGCACGCCCGTCTGGAAGGCGACGCCTTCCTCGCGCATCTGCTCGAGGCGGCGATCGATCACGCTCTTCTCGAGCTTGAAGTCGGGAATCCCGTAGCGGAGCAGGCCGCCCACCCGGTCCGCCTTCTCGAACAGCGTGACGGTGTGGCCCGCGCGATTCAGCTGCTGCGCGGCCGCGAGGCCCGCGGGCCCCGAGCCGATCACCGCGACCGAGCGGCCGCTGCGGCGCGCCGGGCGCACCGGCGCGATCCACTTTTCCTCCCAGCCGCGCCTGACGATCTCCCACTCGACCTGCTTGATCGCGACGGGGTCTTGGTTGATGCCGAGCACGCACGCCTGCTCGCACGGCGCGGGGCACACCATGCCGGTGAACTCGGGGAAGTTGTTCGTGCTGTGCAGCCGCGCGAGCGCGTCTTCCCACTTGTCGCGGAACACGAGGTCGTTGAAGTCGGGGATGATGTTCCCGAGCGGGCAGCCGTTGTTGCAGAACGGCACGCCGCAATCCATGCAGCGCGCGGCCTGCTCCTTCGTCTTCTCGAGCGGAAAGTCTTCCTGCACGCAGCGGTAGTCGCCGACCCGCTCCTCGACCGCGCGGTAGTGCGTCTTCTCGCGCCCGTGCTTCAGGAATCCGCGTGCGTCAGCCATTGCCGGACCCCGACGCGATGCGGTCCGTGAGCGCCCGCTTGTAGTCCTTCGGGAACACCTTCACGAACTTGTTCGCGAGCGCGTCCCACTTGCGCAGGATGTCGTCGGCCTTCTTGCTGCGCGTGAAGTCGCGGTGCCGGCGCACGAGTCGGCGCAGCGTCTCGAAGTCTTCGTCCGTCATCGGGTCGAGGTCGACGGTCTCCGGGCTCACGCGCGACGGGAACGAGCCGTCCTCGTCGAACACGTAGGCGATGCCGCCGCTCATGCCCGCCGCGAAGTTGCGCCCCGTCTTCCCTAACACCACCGCGACGCCGCCCGTCATGTACTCGCAGCCGTGGTCGCCTACGCCTTCCACTACCGCGGTCGCGCCGCTGTTGCGCACGCAGAAGCGCTCGCCCGCGACGCCCTGGAAGTACGCCTCGCCGCTCGTCGCGCCATACAGCACGACGTTGCCGGTGATGATGTTCTCGGACGGCTCGAAGGTCGCCGCGCGCGGCACCTTCACGATGATCTTGCCGCCGCACAGGCCCTTGCCGGCGTAGTCGTTCGTCTCGCCCTCGACCTCGAACGTGAGGCCGTTCGTGCAGAACGCGCCGAGGCTTTGGCCCGCGCTGCCCTTCAGCTTGATCACGATCGTGTCTTCGGGCAGCCCCGCTTCGCCGTACTTCCGCGAGACCTCTGAGCCGAGAATCGTGCCGAGCGTGCGGTCCGTGTTGTGGATGTCGCGCTCGATCACGACTTTCTCGCCGCGCGCGAGCGCCGGCTCGGCGAGCCGCAGCAGCCCGATGTCCGCCACGCGCTCGAGATCGTCGATCAGGTTCTGGCGCCCGCTGTTGTAGACCGCGTGCTTTACATCGGGCTTGTAGAAGAGCTCGCTGAAATCGAGGCCCTTCGCCTTCCAGTGCGTGAGCGCGCGTTCGGAATCGAGGCACTGCACCTGGCCGATCATCTCGTTCACGCTGCGGAAGCCGAGCTGCGCCATCAGCTCGCGCGTCTCTTCCGCGATGAAGGTGAGGTAGCGAACCACGCTCTCCGGCGTGCCCGCGAAGCGCTTGCGCAGCACCGGGTCCTGCGTGGCCACGCCGACCGGGCACGTGTTGAGGTGGCACACGCGCATCAGGATGCAGCCCAGCGCGACGAGCGGCGCGGTCGCGAAGCCGTACTCGTCGGCCCCTAACAACGCAGCGATCACGACGTCGCGGCCGGTCTTCAGGCCCCCGTCGGTCTGCACCTTGATGCGCCCGCGCAGATCGTTGAGCACGAGGGTCTGCTGCGTCTCCGCGAGCCCGATCTCCCACGGCATGCCCGCGTACTTGATCGACGCGAGCGGCGAAGCGCCGGTGCCGCCGTCGTGGCCGCTGATCAACACGCCGTCGGCGCGCCCCTTCGAGACGCCCGCCGCGATCGTGCCCACGCCCGACACCGACACGAGCTTCACCGACACGCGCGCTTTCCGATTCGCGTTCTTCAGGTCGTAGATCAGCTGCGCGAGGTCTTCGATCGAGTAGATGTCGTGGTGCGGCGGCGGCGAGATCAGGCCCACGCCCGGCGTCGAGTGCCGCACCTTCGCGATCGTCTCGTTCACCTTGTGGCCGGGCAGCTCGCCGCCCTCACCGGGCTTCGCGCCCTGCGCCATCTTGATCTGCAGCTCGTCCGCGTTGACGAGGTACCAACTCGTCACGCCGAAACGGCCCGACGCGACTTGCTTGATCGCGCTGCGGCGCGAGTCGCCGTTAGGATCGGGCGTGAAGCGATCGGGGTCCTCGCCGCCTTCGCCGGTGTTCGATTTGCCGCCGAGCCGGTTCAGCGCGACGGCGAGCGTCTGGTGCGCTTCGAGCGAGATCGAGCCGTACGACATCGCGCCCGTGCAGAAGCGCTTCACGATCTCGTTCGCAGGCTCCACCTCGGCGAGCGGCACTGGCGCGCGATCGGGCTTGAAGCGGAACAGACCCCGCAGCGTGGACGCGTTCTCCGTGTCGGCGTCGGCCGCCTTCGAGAACGCCTTGTAGTCCTCGTAATTGCCGCGCTTCACGGCGATCTGCAGCAGCGACACGGTGTCGGGGTTGAACGTGTGCCGCTCGCCGCGCGTGCGCCATTGATACAGGCCGCCCGGGTCAAGCTCGGGGTACACGAACGAGTCGCCCGGGAAGGCGCGCGCGTGCTTCAGCGCCGCTTCCTTCGCGAGCACGTCGTAGCCGACGCCCGAAACGCGCGACGCGGTGCCCGCGAAGCAGCGCTCGACCACTTCGCGATCGATGCCGACCGCCTCGAAGATTTGGGCGCCGCGATACGAGTACAGAGTCGAGATGCCCATCTTCGCGAAGGTCTTCAGCAGGCCCTTGTCGCAGGCCTTGATGAAGTTCTTGCGCGCGACGGCGGGATCGAAGCCTGCCGGCACGTAGGTGGCATCGGCGACGACCTCGTCGAGCGTCTGGAACGCGAGGTACGGATTGATCGCGCCCGCGCCGTAGCCGATCAGCAGCGCCATGTGCGCGACTTCGCGCGCCTCGCCCGTCTCGCACACGATGCCGCAGCGCGTGCGCAGCACTTTGCGAATCAGGTGGTGATGCACGGCGCCGGTCGCGAGCAGCATCGGAATCGGCGCGAGGTCTTGCGACACGCCGCGATCCGAGAGGATCAGGATGCTCGCGCCGTCCCTGACAGCTCGTTCCGCCTCCGCGCACAGCCGGTCGAGCGCGCTCTTCAGGCCAGCGCCGCCCTCGCTCGCCTTGAACACGCACGCGAGCGTCGTGCTCTTCAGGCCCGGGCGGTCGAGCTCGCGCAGCTTTTCGAGCTCCTCGTCGGTGATGACGGGATGCTCCACGCGCACCATGCGCGCGTGCGCGGGAGTCTCTTCCAGCAGGTTCCCCTCGGCGCCGAGCGTCGAGTAGAGCGCCATCACCGGCCGCTCGTTGATCGAGTCCATCGGCGGATTGGAGACCTGCGCGAACAGCTGCTTGAAGTAGCGGTAGAGCATCTGCGGGCGGTCGCTGAGGCACGCGAGCGCCGCGTCCTCGCCCATGCTCCCGATCGGCCACTTCCCCTCGACGCTCATCGGCGCCAGTAACAAGCGCAGGTCCTCGCTCGTGTACCCGAACACCTGCTGGAGGCGCGTGCGATCCGCGTCGTTCAGCGCGGGCGCCACGCTCGCCGGCTTCGGCAGCTGCGAGAGCAGCACCCGATTCTCGTCGACCCACTTCTTGTACGGCTGCTTCGCGGCGTAGCGACGCTTGATCTCCGCGTCGTCGAGGATGCGGCCCTGCTCGAGGTCGACGCAGAAGATGCGGCCCGGGTGCAGGCGCTCCTTCAGCAGCACGTTCTCGGGCGCGATGTCGATCACGCCCACTTCGGAGGCCATCACGACGAGGCCGTCCTTGGTGACCGTGTAGCGCGAGGGGCGCAGGCCGTTGCGGTCGAGCACGGCGCCGATCACGCGCCCGTCGGAGAACACGATGTCCGCGGGCCCGTCGTACGGCTCCATCAAGAACGAGTGGAACTCGTAATAAGCGCGGAGCGCGGGATCCATGTCGTCCCGGTTCTCCCACGCCTCCGGGATCATCATCAACACGGCTTCGGGCAGCTCGCGGCCCGTGCGCACGAGGAACTCGAGCACGTTGTCCATGCGCTGCGAGTCCGAGCCGCCATCGCGCATGATCGGGAACAGCTTCGGCAGATCGGCGCCGAACGCCTTCGACGCGAGCGTGCCCTCGCGCGCGCGCATCCAGTTCTGGTTGCCCTTGATCGTGTTGATCTCGCCGTTGTGCGCGAGGTACCGGAACGGATGCGCGAGGTCCCACGCGCCCAGCGTGTTCGTCGAGTAGCGCGAGTGCACGAGGCAGAGCGCGGAGGCGAAGTCGGCGTCGACGACATCGGGGAAGAAGCCGCGAATCTGCCGCGGCACGAGCATGCCCGTGTAGACGACGGTGCGGCTCGAGAGGCTCGGCACGTAGAAGAAGTGCTTGCCCGCGTGCTCGGCGAGGATCGCCCTCTCCGCGACGCGGCGAATCACGTAGAGCTTGCGCTCGAACGCGTCTTGGTCGCGCGCGGCTTCGCCCTGCGCGGCGATGAAGAGCTGGCGCACGCGCGGCGCCGCGGCGCGCGCGAGGCGACCGATCGTCTCGGGGTGCGTCGGGACCTCGCGCCAGCCGAGAACGCGCTGCCCCTCGGCGGCGACGGTCTTCTCTAACAACTCGACCTGGCGCGCCGCCGCTGATGCATCCTGCGACACGAACACCATCGCGACTGCGTACTGCCCCGGCGCCGGCAGCTCCTGCGATTGCTTCGCGAGCTCGCGGCGGAAGAACGCGTCGGGGATCTGCACGAGCAGCCCGGCGCCGTCGCCGGAGTCGGGATCGCAGCCGCAGGCGCCGCGATGCTCGAGGTTCTCGAGCACGCGAATGCCCTTCTCGACGACGTCGTGCGACTTCGTCCCACGCACATTGGCCACGAAGCCGACGCCGCAGGCGTCCTTCTCGAAAGCCGGGTCGTAGAGACCTTGCTTGGGCCAGTGGCTCTGGGCGCGTTCGCTCATCGAGTCAGGTCCGAGTTGTTGGGGAGTTCGCAAGGTGAATCGCGCAGATGACGCGGCGTCCGGTTTGGTCGCTCGGCACACCGCTGCGCGCGCTCACACATCGAGCACTTGTCAGGGGGTGTCGAACTCGCGGCCCGGATCGCTGCACGGTCGGCCGAGGGCTCACGGAAGTCCGCGAGAGTCCTTGGCTTTTCCGGCTCGGCATCGTATGCGAGCCAAAAAACAGCGTCAACGGAACTTCGGCCGCAAAAGCTGCGGCTCAGCCGCTCTGGAGGATCCGCCGGAGCCGCGCGGGGTAGTTCGTGAAGAGTCCGTCCACGCCGAGGTCGCGCATTCGCCGCATCTGATCCTCGGGATCCACGGTGAACACGTACACCGCGAGGCCCTCGCCGTGGGCGGCGTGCACGAGCTCGGGCGTCACCTGCGCGAGCTCGGGGTTCAGCGCCTCGGCGCGGAGCGAGCGCGCACGCTGCACCCAGCTCGTCGCGGAGTTGCGCGAAATCAGCAGCGCGAGCCGCGCAGCTGCGCTCTGCCTGCGTAGCTCCGCCAGGACATCGTCGTAGAAGGAGGAGAACAGCGTCTGCGCGAGCAGCCCGCGGCGGTTTACCTCGGCCAGCGTCGCCGCTTCGAGGCCCGCATAGGAGCCGCGCGCGCCGATCTTCAGCTCGAGGTTGAAGGGAATCTGCGGCGCGAGCTCGTCGAGCACTTCGTGCAGCAGCGGCACGCGCTCGCCGCCGCCCGCATCCAGCGCACGCACCTCGGCGAGGGTCGCATCGGCGATCTCGCCGCGGCCCCCCAGGTGCTCGAGCGTGGCGTCGTGCGTGATCGGAATCGCCCCGTCGCGTGTGCGATGCAGGTCGATCTCGATCATGTCCGCGCGCTGCGCGACCGCGAGCCGGTACGCCGACATCGTGTTCTCGGGCCGTTCCCCCGAGGCGCCGCGATGCGCAATCACCTTCACGTGTTCCGCTCCATGGAACGCCGAGGCGACAGGCCAATTGGGGCCTGACCCCTCTTGGCCGCTCGCGCCTCGAAACGCGGCGTCATTGCTCCCACCCCCGCGAGCGCTCCACCGCGCGCTTCCAGCCGGCATAGAGGCTCTCGCGCTGATCGCGGCCCATGCGCGGCTCGAAGATGCGCGCGCCGGTTCCGGTCGCGGCTTCGAGCGCGCTGCGATCGCGCCAAAATCCGACCGCGAGGCCCGCGAGCGCGGCGGCGCCGAGCGCAGTGACCTCGAGCACGGGCGGGCGGCGCACCGGCACGCCGAGCACGTCGGCCTGGAACTGCATCAGCCAATCGTTCTGGCAGGCGCCGCCGTCGACGCGCAGCGTTTCGAGCGCGACGCCCGCATCGGCCGCGAAGCTGTCGACCACGTCGCGGCTCTGGTAGGCGATCGACTCGAGCGTCGCGCGGATCACGTGCGCGCGCGTCGTGCCGCGCGTGAGGCCGACGATCGTGCCGCGCGCGCGCTCGTCCCAGTACGGCGCGCCGAGGCCGACGAACGCGGGCACGAGGTAGACGCCGCCGGTATCCGGCACCGAGCGCGCGGCGGCCTCGCTGTCGCCGGCGGTCGCGACGATGCCGAGGCCGTCGCGCAGCCACTGCACCGCGGCGCCCGCCACGAAGATCGAGCCTTCGAGCGCGTACTCGACTGCGCCGCCGAGGCCCCACGCGATCGTCGTCACGAGGCCGCTCTTCGAGAGCGGCGCCTCGCGGCCCGTGTTCATCAGCAGGAAGCAGCCCGTGCCGTAGGTGTTCTTGGCGCGGCCCGGCGCGAAGCAGCCCTGCCCGAACAGCGCGGCCTGCTGATCGCCGGCGGCGCCCGCGATCGGGATCGCGCCGCCGAGCCACGCGGGGTCCGCCTCGCCGAAGCTGCCGCTCGAGTCGCGCACCTCGGGCAGCACGGCGCGCGGGATGCGCAGCTCGCCCAACAAACCCGCGTCCCACGCGCGCGCGTGAATGTCGTAGAGCATCGTGCGCGAGGCGTTGCTCGGCTCGGTCGCGTGCACGCGCCCGCGCGTGAGCTTCCAGATCAGCCAGGTGTCGATCGTGCCGAACGCGAGCTCACCGCGCTCCGCGCGAGCCTGCGCGCCGGGCACCGCGTCGAGAATGAAACGCACCTTCGTCGCACTGAAGTAGGCATCGATCACGAGGCCGGTCTTGCGCCGCACTTCGTCGACGAGCCCGCGCGCTCGCAGCTGATCGCAGATCGGCGCCGTCTGCCGCGATTGCCACACGATCGCGCGGTGGATCGGCTCCCCGGTCGCGCGGTCCCACACCACGGTCGTCTCGCGCTGGTTCGTGATGCCGATCGCCGCGACGTCGCTCGCGCTCGCGCTGGCCTTCGCGAGCGCGCCGCGTGCCGCGCGCAGCTGCGTCTCCCAGATCTCCGCGGGGTCGTGCTCCACCCAGCCCGGCTGCGGGAAGTGCTGCGTGAACTCGTGCTGATCGACCGCAACGACCGCGCCCCGCTCGTCGAACAAGATCGCGCGCGAGGAAGTCGTGCCCTGATCGAGCGCCATGACGAAGCGAGCGGGCATCGGGACCTCCTGCGGTGCGGGTGATTAGGCTTCGAAGAGCGCCTCGACGAACTCGTCCGCCGAGAAGTCGCGTAGATCCTCGACGCCCTCGCCCACGCCCACGAACTTCACCGGAATTCCGAACTCGTCGGCGAGGCCGACGATCACTCCGCCCTTCGCCGTGCCGTCGAGCTTCGTGAGCACGATGCCCGTGACGCCCGCGGCCTGCGTGAACTCGCGCGCCTGCGAGATCGCGTTCTGCCCCGTGTTCGAGTCGAGCACGAGCAGCGTCTCGTGCGGCGCGCCGGGGCACTCGCGGCCGACGATGCGCACGATCTTCGCCAGCTCCTGCATCAGCGGCGCCTTCGTCTGGAGGCGGCCCGCGGTGTCGACGATCGCGACGTCGACGCCGCGCGTGACGGCGGCCTTCACCGTGTCGAACGCCACCGCCGCCGGATCGCCGCCGTCGGCGCCGGCGATCACCTCGCAGCCCGCGCGCTGCCCCCACGTCTGCAGCTGCTCGCGCGCCGCGGCGCGGAACGTGTCGCCCGCCCCTAACAACACGGTTTTGCCGGCGGCGCGGTAGCGCGCGGCGAGCTTGCCGATCGTCGTGGTCTTGCCGCTGCCGTTCACGCCGAGCACGACGATCACGTGCGGCTTCGCGTGCGTCGCGAGCGCCTCGCCCTTCGGCTCGACGCGCCGCAGCTTCTCCGCGATCGCGCCGCGCAGCACCGCGCGCACCTGCTCCGCGCTGCCGCCGGTCGCCTCCTTCTTGACGCGCGCGAGCAGATCCTCCGCGGTCTTCACGCCGAGATCGGCGGTGAACAGCAGCGCTTCGAGCTCGCTTTCGAGCTCCGCGTCGAGCGTGCGCGCGCCGACGAGCTGCAGCGCGCGGCCGATCAGCGCCGCCTGCGTGCGCGCGAGCCGCTCCCGCAGCGACGCGCGCGGAGGAGGCGCGGGGACGACGGCAGGCGGCGGCGCGGGCTCCGCAGCCGCCTCGACCCGCGGCTCAGGCGAGATCGCGGCGATCGCACGCTCCGAAGGCGCTGCGAGTGCCTCGGCGTGCTCCGGCGCCGGCGGAGCGATCTGCGGTTCCGCGGCGGCGGGCGATGCCTGAGCTTGTTGAGTAGCTGGCGGCGCGGCGGGGCTCCGCCGAATGCGAGATGTGATCAGCGCAACCGCCGCGAGCAGCCCGAGCGCGGCTGCAGCGAGCCCCACGTCACCGATCAGCGCGCGCAACGATTCGAGAAAGCCTGCGTCCGCCATGAGGCGCGGCACGATAGCCGCGGCGTTCGCGCGCGAATCCGCTGCGGATCGACTTACGATGCGCGCGCCGCCGAGGAGACTCGATGACTCGCGCACTCGCGTTCGCGCTGCTCACCGCGCTCGCCGCTCCGATCGCCGCGAAAGAGCGCCTTGCGCCCGGCGACCACTCTCGCGCCTTCCCGCACCAGCGCCTCGCGCGCAGCTACGTGCTCCACCTCCCGCCCGCCGCGGCGAAGGGATCGGCGCTGCCGCTCGTGCTCGCCTTCCACGGCGGCGGTGGAAATGCGGAGGGCTTTCAGGCCTACGCCGGGCTCGACGCGGTGGCGGATCGCGCGGGATTCGCGGTCGCGTACCCGAACGGCACCGGCCCCGCGTCGAAGAACCCGAACCTCCCGATCCCGCCGCGCCTGCGCCGCCTCTTCACGTGGAACGCGGGGCGCTGCTGCGCGTGGGCGATGGAGAACAAGGCCGCCGACGTCGGCTTCGCGAAGCGCGTGATCGAGGACGCCGCCGAGCGCGCGCCGATCGATCGCGCGCGCGTCTTCGCGACCGGCCACTCCAACGGCGCGATGATGGCCTACCGGCTCGCCGCCGAGGCCGCAGACGTCGTCGCCGCGATCGCGCCCGTCGCCGGCGCGATGAACTTGCGCAGCGAGTTCGCACCGAGCCGCCCCGTGCCCGTGCTCCACATCCACAGCGTGCACGACCCCCGCGCGCTCTTCGCCGGCGGAAATAACAAGTCGATCACCGGGCAGACCATCCACCACGAGCCGGTCGTCGCCGGCCTGCAAGCCTGGGAGAAGCGCAACGGCTGCAGCGGCCCGGGCAAGGAGTTGGCCCGGAAGACCGCACCCGCACGCAACGGAGACGGCGAGCACACCGCGATCCGCATCGCGGGCAAGTGCCCCACGGCGGCCCCCGTCGAGCTGTGGAAGCTCGAACGGGCCGGCCACGGCTGGCCCGGCGACAACCCCGGCCCGCTCGGCGAAGCGCTGATGGGCCCGCACACGAACGTGATCAGCGCCGCCGAGGAAGCCTGGAGCTTCTTCGCGCGCTTCCCCGCATCGCCGTAACGACGCATCTGAAAGCGCGGAGCGGGCCGCTCGATGCGGCCCGCTCCGCGCCCCTCCCAAGCAAAGCCGACGGCGCTTTGCGCGCGTTCGCGGCAAGAGCGCGCGCGGGGCGCGGGGGCCGGACGGGCGTCGGAGCGGAGGCCCGGTCCTTCGAGACCAACTCGGCGCGCCTCGAACCCTCTGCCAGTGGCGTGAGCGCGAAAGCACGCCCAAGTGCATCGCGTTCGCGACACCCAAGCCGGCGCACCTCAAAAGCCAAGGGCCGGAGTCCCGACCCTCCGGCCCCCGCGCCCCGCGCGCGCTCGCTGCGCCGAAACCACCGGGCTCTCGCACGCGAGTCTTCGACGCGTGCGATCCGGTCCAGCCGAATCAGTGCAGCTCCACCGCCACCAGCTTCGACACGCCCTTCTCTTCCATCGTCACGCCGTAGAGCCGATCCGCGATCTGGATCGTGCGCTTGTTGTGCGTGATCAGCAGGAACTGCGACTGCGCCGCCATCTCTTCCACGATCTCGTTGAAGCGCCCGACGTTCGCGTCGTCGAGCGCCGCGTCCACTTCGTCGAGCAGGAAGAACGGCGACGGCTTCACCTGGAACACGCTCACGAGCAGCGCGATCGCGGTCATCGTCTTCTCGCCGCCTGACAGCAAGTCGACGCTCTGCGGCCGCTTGCCCGGCGGCTGCGCCGTGATCTCGATGCCCGCTTCGAGCAGGTCCTCGCTCTCGGTGAGCGAGAGGAACGCGCGGCCGCCGCGGAAGAGGCGCGGGAAGTTCGCCTGGAACTTCTCGTTCACCGCGTCGAACGTCTCCTGGAAGCGCGCGCGGCTCGTGCGGTTGATGCGCGCGATGGCGTCGCGCAGCTGCAGCACGCTGTGCTCGAGGTCGTTCTTCTGCTCGGTGAGGAAGCGGAAGCGCTCGCGCAGCTCCTCGTGCTCCTCGATCGCGCCGAGGTTCACGTCGCCGATCGCCTCGAGCTTCGTGCGGATCTCGTCCGCGCGCGCGCGGCGCTCGTCGGCGGCGAGCGCGAGCAGCTCCATCAGCTCGCGGGCTTCGCGGCGCGCATCGCGTTCCGCCGTGCTCGCGCTCTTCGCGAGCAGCGCGTCCTCGCCCTCGGGCGCGGCCTCGCCGCCCTCGATCTCGACGCCCTCGCCTTCCGCAGGCGCAGCGTCCGCAACCAGTTCGGCCTCTGGCTCGGGTCCGAGGTCGGCGAACACGGGCGCCTTCCACTGCGCGAGGTCGACCGCCCAGCGGTCGCGCGCGCTCGTGTCGACGTGCGTGAGCCGCAGCTCGCGCTCGCGCAGACCGAACTCCGCCTCGTTCGCGCTGTCGCGCAGCGTCTCGAGATCGACGCGCAGCTCGCGCGCGGCGTCCTCGAGCGCGCGGACGCGCGCCGCAACTTCCTCGTAGGCCGTGCGGCGCTCTTCGTTCGCGACGCGCGCGGCCTCCTCGTTCTGCAGCTCCGCGTTCATGCCGCTCTCGGCGTTCGCGATGCCCGCCGCCAGCTCCTCGCGGCGGCGCTCGGCCGTCGCGATCTCCGCGTCGCGGCGCTGAATCCACGCCCGCGCCTCGTCGACCTGCCCGCCTGCGCGCAGGACCGCGCTCGCGAGGCGCTCGTGCGCGTCGCGGCGGCCCATGCGGTGCGTGCGCTTCTCGGTCGCGACGGCTTCGAGCCGCGACAGCTCGCGGCCCGCGGAGCCGAGGCGCAGCCCGATCGCGTCTTGCTCGCGCTGGCGCAGTCCGCGCTGCTCGCGGCCTTCCACGAGATAACCCTCGTGGCGCTCGTTCTCGGCGTCGATGCGCGCGAGCTCCGAGATCAGCCCTGAGCGCTCCTCGGTGCGCGTGACTTGCGCGGTGCCGATCGCCTTCAGGCGCTCGCGCGTGCGCTCGAGATCTTTCTCGTGATTCGCGACCGCGAGCGCCGCGGTGTGGTGGCGGCTGCGCAGGTTGTCGAGCTCGACGGCTGCGCGCTGGAGGTCGCTCTGCGCGCGCTCGTCGACCAGCGTGAGCGCCACGACCTCCGCGTCGAGCGCCGTCACTTCGGCCTCGAGCTCGCGCACCTCGCGCACGCGCGTGAGGATGCCGGCCTGGCGGACGGCGCCGCCGCCGCGGATCACGCCGTCGGGTGTGAGCACGTCGCCGCTGCGCGTGACGAACGTGCACGGGATGCGGCCCTGGCCGTAGTGCGCGAGCGCTTCGGCGAGCGTGCCGACCACGTTCGCGCCGCCGAGCAGCGAACGCCCCACGGACTCGAAGCCGGGGCGCAGGCCGACGCTCGCGAGCAGCGGCTCGCCGAGCGGCACGAAGCCGCTCGGCTCGGGCGCGTCGCGGTCGACCACGAGCACGCCGCGGCCCGCGTCGGCGCGGCGCAGCGCTTCGAGCGCGCTCTCGGCGTCGCCGCTCGCGGCGAGCACGGCGCCCTCTGCGCGATCCGCGAGCACGGCTTCGACGGCGCGCTCGAGGTCCGCTGGCACGTCGAACGCGTCGCGCACGAGGCCGCGCACACCGAGGCGCTCGCGATCTTCGGCGCCCAGCGACATCCAGTGGCGCACGCCGCCGGAGAGATCCTCCTTGCGCTCGAGGATCTCGCGCAGCGAAGCCAGCCGCGCGCCGCGCACGCTCAGCAGCTCGCGGCGCGAGCGCACGTCTTCGCCCGCGCGCTTCGCTTCGGCGACGAGCTGCTCTTGGCGCGCGAGCGCGTCGCGCAGCAGGCCCATCATGCGATCGCGCTCGGCGAGCAGGTTGCGCAGCCCCTCCTCGAGCGAGCGCTCCTCCTGGCCCGTGCTGCTCGCGACGCTCTCCTGCACCTCGATCTGCTCGTCGGCGCTGCGCAGGCGCTGCTCGATCTCGGCGCGGCGATCCGCGAGCGCGCCGAGGCGGTCCTCGGCGCGCGCGATGCGCGTCAGCAGCTCGACGAGCTGCGCGCTGTGCTGCTCGCGCTCGCGCTCGAGACCGCGCAGTGCCTCCTGCGCCGCGCGCGCCTCGCTCTCAGCCGCCGCGGTGCTCGCCTCCTCCTCCGCGAGCGCGACTTCCACCTGTGCAAGCTCGTCGCGCAGGCGCGCGGCCTCGCTCTCGGCGGCAGCGAGCTGCACCGCGAGCTGCTCGCGCTCGGCGGCGCGGCCCTCATTCGCCTCGGCCAGCGACGCGCGCTCGCGGCGGTCGTAGGCGATCTGCGCCTCCAGCTCCTTGATGCGAGAGCGAATCTGGAAGAGCGCCTCGCTGCCCTGCGCGAGGTCGCGCTCGCGCTCGGCGAGCGCGAGGCGCTTCTCCGCCACCTCGGTCTCGCGCTCGGCGAGGTTCGCCTCGACGCCCGCGAGCTGGTCGCGCACCTGCGTCGCACGCGCCCGCGCGCGCTCGATCTCGGCCGCGAGATCGCGCCGCTCCTCGCTCGCGAGCGAGAGCTCGACCGTGCGCTGCAGCTCGCGCAGCCGCTTGTAGGCCGCCGCCTTCTTCGCCTGCCGCTCGAGCGAGGAGATCTGTCGCTTGATCTCGCCCAGCACGTCGCGCACGCGCACGAGGTTCTGCTCGGTGCCCTCGAGCTTGCGCTCGGCCTCGCGCTTGCGGGCCTTGTACTTCGAGATGCCCGCCGCTTCCTCGATCAGCACGCGGCGCTCTTCGGCCTTCGCCGACACGATCTCGGCGATGCGGCCCTGCTCGACGATCGTGTAGCCCTTCGTCCCGATTCCCGTGTCGCGGAAGAAGTCGAGCACGTCGCGCAGGCGCACCGGGGTCTTGTTGATCAGGTACTCGCTGTCGCCGGTGCGGTAGAGCCGACGCGAGACTTGGATCTCGCTGTACGAGGCGAACTCGGGCGGAGCGATGCCGTCGGCGTTGTCGAAGGTGAGCACGACTTCTGCGAGGCCCACCGGCGCGCGCGCGTCGGAGCCCGCGAAGATCACGTCCTGCATGCCCTTGCCGCGCAGATGGCGCGGGGACTGCTCGCCCATCGCCCAGCGAATCGCGTCGACGACGTTGGACTTGCCGCAGCCGTTGGGGCCGACGATGCCGGTGATGCCGCGCTCGAACGAGAAGGCGGTCTTGTCGACGAAGGTCTTGAAGCCGTGGATCGAGAGCGACTTGATACGCACCGTTTCCCCCGTTCCCCTTGGGTGCCGGATGGAGGATCCGGCGGACCTGGGGGCAGGACTGCTTTCAGAACAGGCACAGCTGGGGGTGGGCTGTGTTTACCACCGGGGCTCCGACGGTGGCAATGAATATGTCGTCGGAAACACGCGAACGGGCGGAGATTTTGTGACCGGGGTCGCGCCCCGTGGCCTCACCCCAGGTCGGGGGCGACGCGAAACCCCTCGACCTCGGTGATCCGCGCGTCCTCTTCTGGAACTCGTCACCCGACCCGGCCGGCTGGCCATGAGCAGAAGCCCTGCCTAGCCACTCCGCCACGCCTCAGCTGGCCGCGGCGTCTCCGCCGTACTGCAGGCGATAGAGCCGCGCGTAGAGCCCGTCGTGCGCCAGCAGCTCTCGGTGGGTGCCCGCTTCCGCAAGCTTGCCGTGGTGCAGCGCATAGATGCGGTCCACGTCCTCGATCGTGCTGATGCGGTGCGCGATCACCAGCGCGGTCTTGCCCTGCATCAGCGTGTGGATCCCGCGCTGGAGCGCCGCCTCGGTCTCGGTGTCGATCGAGCTCGTCGCCTCGTCGAGCACGAGCACGTCGGCACCGTGCGCAAGCGCGCGCGCGAACGAGAGCAGCTGGCGTTGGCCCGCGCTCAGGTTCGCACCGCGCTCGCGCAGCTCGGTGTCGTAGCCGCTCGGAAGGCGCGCGATGAAGCGGTCGGCCTCGACGGCGGCGGCGGCGCGCTGGAGCGTCTCCATCGTCAGGTCCGCGCGCCCGAGCGCGAGGTTCTCCGCGATCGTGCCGCCGAACAGGAACACGTCCTGCAGCACCATGCCGACGCGCCGGCGCAGCTCGCGCTGCGGGATCATGCGGATGTCGACGCCGTCGAGCAGGATCGCGCCGCGCTGAATCTCGTAGAGCCGCGCGAGCAGCTTGATCACCGTGGTCTTGCCCGCGCCGGTCGCGCCCACGAACGCCGCGCGCTCGCCCGGCGCGATGCGGAACGAGAGCCCGCGCAGCACCCAGTCTTCGTTGCGGTAGGCGAACCACACGTCGCGGAACTCGACCTCGCCGAGCCCGCGCCGCTCGCGAGGCTCGGCCACGACCGCCGGCGCCGGAGACGCCGCGGCTGCGTCGACGACCGCGGGCTTCGTGTCGAGCAGCAGGAAAATCCGCTCGAGGCTCGCCATCGCGGACTGCATCACGGAGTACTTCGCCGAGAGATCGCGCAGCGGCATGAAGAAGCGCGTCATGAAGCGCACGAAGATCACGATCGTGCCGGCCGTGCCGTAGCCCGTCGCCTTCCAGATCACGATCGAGAACACGACGCCGGCAGCCAGCTCGACCACGGTGAAGAGCGCCGAGTCGTAACGGATCGAGTCGACCCACGAGTCGCGGTGCTCGCCGTTCAGCGCCTCGAACTCGCGCTGGTTGCGCGCCTCGCGCGAGAACAGCTGGATCACCTTCATGCCCGTGACGGATTCCTGCAGCGTCGCGTTGAGGCGCGCGATCAGGACGCGCGAGCGGCGGAACGCGTCGCGCACGCGCCAGCGGAACAAGAACGCGGCGAAGGCGAGCGGCGGAATCACCGCGAAGGTCCACGCCGTGAGGTGCGGCTCGATCACGAACAGGATCGACGCGTAGCCGATCATGCGCAGCACGTCGGTCACGAGCAGCACGAGGCCCGCGGTGAAGGCCTCGCTCACGTGCTCCACGTCCGAGGTCGCGCGCGTCACGAGCCGGCCGACCGGGTAGCCGTCGAAGAAGCCCATGTGCAGCTTCTGGATGTGCGCGAACACGTCGCGGCGCAGGTCGCGCATCGCGGACTGGCCGGTGGTCGCGAGCAGGATCGCCTGCGTGTAGTCGAGCACGAGGTTGGCGAGCGAGAGCGCCGCGAACAGCAGGCCGAGCCACCAGATCGGGTCGATGCCCGCGGGCGCCGCGAGCCACGACGGCAGCGCGACTCCCGTCCACGAGTTCGTCGCGAGCCCGAGCACGAGGATCGCGCCGACGTCGAACGCGAACGCCGGCGCGACGAGCGAGATCGAGAGCCCCGCGCGGCGGCGATACGGGCGGATCCAGTGCCACAGCCGCCGCAGCAGCGTGCCGTCGAAGGCGCGCCCGAGGTCCTCGTCCTCGATCAGCTGCTGCGCGGCTTGCGGAGCTGCGGCGCTCATACGGCGCGCTCCGCTTCCACCGCCGCGAGCGCCGCGCGCCGGCGCGCCTCCGCTTCCTGATCGCGCGCCAGCCGCGCGTAGAGGCCACCGCGCGCGAGCAGCTCGTCGTGCGTGCCGCGCTCGACGATGCGCCCCTCGTCGAGCACGACGATCAGGTCCGCCTCGCGCACGGTCGCGACGCGCGATGCCACGACCAGCACCGTGCGCCCCTCGAACGCGCGCCGCAGGCCCGCTTGGATCTGGGCCTCGGTCTCGGCGTCGACGGCACTCAGCGTGTCGTCGAGGATCAGGATGCGCGGATCGAGCGCGAGGGCGCGCGCGAGGGCGGTGCGCTGGCGCTGACCGCCCGAGAGCATCACGCCGCGCTCGCCGACGAGCGTGCCGAAGCCGTACGGCAGATCGGCCACGTCCTTCGCGAGCTGCGCGCGCTCGGCGGCGTCGCGCACGCGCCCCATGTCGGTCTCGGCGAGCCCGTACGCGACGTTGTCCGCAAGCGTCAGGGAGAACAGGAACGGATCCTGCGGGACCATCGCGATCGCGCGGCGCAGCGTCTTCAGCGGGATGCGGTTCACGTCGACGCCGTCGATGAAGAGCATGCCCTCGGGCAGCTCGTAGAGGCGCGGCACCAGCGACGCGAGCGCGGTCTTGCCCGAGCCGACCGGCCCGACGACGCCGACCACGGCGCCCGCCGGAATGCGCAGCGAGACATCGCGCAGCGCGGGCGCGCGCGTCTCGAAGCCGGGGTACGCGAAGCTGAGCGCGCGCAGCTCGATCTCGCCGCGCAGCGTCTCGATCGGCGCGGCGTTCGCGTCGTCCGCGATCGACGGCGGCGTGGTGAGCACCTCGTCGATGCGCGTCATCGAGGCGGTGCCGCGCTGCACGAGGTTGAACATCCAGCCGAGCATGAAGAGCGGCAGGCCGATCTCGTAGTTCATCATCATGAACGTCACGAAGTCGCCGGGCGTCATCTCGCCGCTGCGAATCGAGAGCCCGCCGGCGACCAGCACGATCGCCATGCCCGAGAGCGGCAGCAGGCCGGTGAACGCAGGCATCGCCGCCCCCACGCGCGCCAGCTCGACGTTGCGTGCGTAGACCTGCTGCGCGAGGCGATCGAACTTCGCGCGCGAGGTGTCCTCCATCGCGTACGCCTTCACCACGGCGATGCCGGAGAAGGTCTCCTGCAGGTGGCTCGACATGTCGGAGAGGCCTTCCTGCACCGCGAGATTCGCCGCGTGCATGCGGCGCCCGAAGCCGCGCGCGATCAGGAAGAAGAGCGGATACGGCACGAGCATGAGGCCCGTCATCACGTGGTTCTTCGCGAACAGCGCGGAGAGTGCGAGCGCCATCAAAACGGGCGTCTGCGCGAGCTGGAGAAGACCGGGGCCGAGCATGAGGCGCACCGCGGTGAGGTCGTTCACGCAGCGGCTCATCAGATCGCCGGTGCGCCACTTCAGGTAGAAGGACTGCGGCAGGCGCTGCAGGTGCGCGAACAGGTCGTTGCGGATCTGGTACTCGACCTCGCGCGCCGCGTTGAAGAGCTCGACGCGCGAGAAGTAACGGAAGCCCGCACGCGCGAGCGCGATGCCGACCATCGCCGCGCAGAAGAGCGCGATCTCGCGCGACGCCGCCGAGCGCGCGGCGTCGTCGGCGGCCTGCGCGTAGGCGACGACTGCGTTCGTGGCGCTGCCCATCACGAACGGGAACGCGACGAACACGATCGCGTAGCCGAGCGTCGTCACGATGCCGAGCACGTACAGGCGCGCGTTCAGACGCATGTAGTGCCAGAGCCGGCGGAACATGCGGCGGCGCTCGTCGGCGATCTCTGCGTGCGAGCGCGGCGGCGAAAGCACGGCCGCGCTCATTGCCGATACCACGCCGCGATGCGCGCGCGATCGAGGCCGAGCGACCACGCCGCGAGCGCGAGCCAGTTGCGCCACATCGTGCGCAGGACGCCGCGCTGCGCGTAGCGCCGCGCGGAAGTCGTCACGGGCGCGGCGAGCAGCGCGACCCTCCCGTGCGCGCGCATGCCGCGCACGAGATCGAGGTCTTCCATGATCGGCGCCTGCGGCACGCCGCCGAGCGCACGCAGCACCGACGCGCGCACGAACAGCGCCTGATCGCCGTACGGGAGCCGCGCGAGCGCGAGCCGCAGCCGCACACCGAGCTCGACGAGGCGCAGCAGCGCGCCGCGCTCGGCGAAGCGAAACGCGAACGCGCCGCCTGCGACGCGCGCGTCCGCGAGCGCGGCCTCGACGCGCGCCGTCCAGCCCGCGGGCAGCGTGCTGTCGGCGTGCAGGAACACGATCGCCTCGGCGCCCTGCGCAGCCTCCGCGCCGGCGGCGAGCTGCCGCGCCCGTCCGGGCGCGCTGGCGATCACGCGCGCGCCGGCTGCCTCGGCGCGCGCCGCGGTGGCATCGCGGCTGCCGCCATCGACCACGATCACGAGGACTCCTGCTTCTCGGGCGCTCTCGATCGCGGGGGTCACGCGCTCTTCTTCATCGCGCGCGGGGATGACGACCGCGATTCGCACGGCGGAGCAACGTAGCCTACGCGCGAGGCCGCTCAGCGCTCGGCCCGCGACTTCCACCACGGCCCGGCGCCGAACCCCACGAGCACCATCACGCCGAGGCAGCACGCGCCCGCCACACGCATCCAAACGGGCCAGCCGAAGCTCTCGACGATGCGCGGGAGACCGAGGTTGAGGACGAGCCCGGCGATCGGGCCGAGCGTCGCAGTGATGCCGAAGGCGCGCGCGACGCCGTGCGGGCTGATCGCCTCCGCCGTCTCGGAGTAGAGCGCGCACCACGCGGGGTAGATGAAGCCCGCGAAGAAGCCGGTGAGCGACCACACCGCGGCGAGCGTCGACTCGGGCGCGTCGACCGGAAGCGACGCGCCGATCCAGAAGCACACACCGGTGGTGAGCCCGCCGAACGCGACGATCGGCTTGCGCAGGCGCAGGCGATCCGAGAGCCAGCCCGAGAGGAACACGCTGCCGGTGAACACGATCCAGAAGTACGACACGACGCTCGCCGCGCGCGCCGGCTCGAGCTGGTGGTGCTGCGCGAGGAACGCCGGCACGTAGGCCGAGACGGTCGAGTACGTGAGCGACCAGAACACGATCGTGCCCGAGAGGATCCAGAGGCGCGGGCTGCGGTAGATCGCGCGCCCCGCTTCGTAAGGATCGACCGCTTCGGCCGCGACCGCGGCGGGCGCTTCCGCGCTCGCGATGCTCTCGAGCACCTGCCCGCGCACACGCGCCGAGAGATCGCGGTAGAAGACGAGCAGCAGCGTCGCCGTGACGAGTCCGAGCCCCGCCGCGATCCAGTACTGCGAGCGCCAGCTGGGCCAGATCGGCAGCGTGCGCGCCGCGATCGCCGTCGCCATCAGCGCGCCCACGGTGAAGGCGAGCGACACCCACGAGTACGCCATCGCGCGCCCGAGCTGCGGCGTGAGATCGCGCGAGGCCGCGTGCACGGCAGGATTCATCCCCGCGACCATGAAGCTGCCCGCCATCGCGAGCGCCGCGAGCGTCACGAAGTTCGGCGCGAGCGCGCCCAACAACGAGATCGTCGCGTACCCGAACACGGGGTAGATCAGCAGCGGCCGGCGCCCGAAGCGATCCGCCGCGCGACTGAGCAGCGCCGCGCCGGCGCTGTAGACGAGGCCCGCCGCGGCGGCGACGTATCCCCACTCGACGAGCGTCTTGTCGAAGTCGCGCAGGATGTAAACGAGCACCGGGCCCGTCTTCAGCCCTTCGTACTGCTCCACCGCCCAGCCGAGCACGACCAGCCCGAGCAGCCACGCACGCAGCCCGCCGGCGGGGCGGAAGTCGACCTCGCGGGCGCGGAGGTAGGAGAAGAAGCTGCGCCGTGCGCCTTCCGGTGCGGACATGGGCGAAGCATGCGCGAGGTGCATGGCGGTCGCCCTCCGGTCGCGCGTGCTACCCCTCGCTGCTTCCCATCTCTAGGAGCCCTCGCATGACGAAGCAGCTCAAGCTCGGCCTTCAGCTCGGCTACTGGCAGGACAAGCCCACCCCCGGCTTCCTCGAGAGCGCGCAGCAGGCCGAGAGCCTCGGCTACGACATCGTCTTCACCGCCGAGGCGTGGGGCTCGGATGCGTTCACGCCGCTCACGTGGATCGCGGCGCACACGAAGAAGATTCGGCTCGGCACGGCGGTGGTGCAGCTCTCGGCGCGCACGCCCACCGCGACTGCGATGCACGCGCTCACGCTCGATCACCTCTCCGGCGGACGGCTCACGCTCGGCCTCGGCGTCTCGGGGCCGCAGGTGGTGGAGGGCTGGTACGGCCAGCCCTTCGACAAGCCGCTCGCGCGCACGCGCGAGTACGTCTCGATCGTCAGGCAAGTGCTCGCGCGCGAGGCGCCGGTCTCGAACCCGGGCCCGCACTACCCGCTGCCGTACACGGGCCCCGGCGCGTGGGGCATGGGCAAGCCGCTGCGCCCGATCACGCATCCGCTCCGTAACAAGATCCCGATCTTCCTCGGCAGCGAGGGCCCGAAGAACGTCGCGCTGACCGCCGAGATCGCCGACGGCTGGCTGCCGCTCTACTACTCGCCGTTCCGCCAAGACGTCTACGCGGATTCGCTGAAGGCCGCGAAGCCCGGCTTCGAGATCTGCGCCGGCGTGAACGTGAACATCACGGACGACGTCAAGGCGGGGCTCATGGCCGTGAAGGCCGGGCTCGGCTTCTACATCGGCGGCATGGGCTCGAAGCAGCGCAACTTCCACAAGGAGTTGATGTCGCGCATGGGCTTCGAGGCCGAAGCGAACAAGATCCAAGACCTGTTCATGGATGGGAAGCGCGCCGAGGCGATCGCGACCGTGCCCGACGCATTCGCCGACGAGATCTCGCTCGTCGGCCCGAAGGAGCGCATCCGCGACCGCGTGCAGGCGTGGCGCGACACACCCGTGACGACGCTGCTGTTCATGTCGCGCAACGCGGAGATGCTGCGCACGATGGCGGAGGTCGTGCTGTGAGCGGCGACGCAAGCGAAGCGCGCAGCGAGGCGAAGCCGAGCGAAGATCGAGCAGTGGCCTCCCGAGCGAAGCAAGCGCGGAGGCCAGCGTGACCACGGCGACGCGAACGGAGTTCTCAGGCCAGATCGCCCTCGTCACCGGCTCCGCCACCGGCCTCGGCGCGTCCGTCGCGCTCGAGCTCGCGAGGCGCGGCGCGGCGGCGCTCATCCTCAACTACTCGCGCAGCGCGGCCGAGGCGAACGAGACGGCCGAGGCGTGCCGCAAGGCGGGCGCGGAAGTCGTGGTGGTGCAAGGCGACGTCGCGAGCGACGCCGACTGCCGGAAGCTCGCGGACGCCGCGGCGCGCTTCGGCAAGCTCGACGTGCTCGTGAACAACGCGGGCACGACCAAGCACGTGCCGCACGCGAACCTCGACGGCCTGACGAGCGAGGACTTCCAGCGCCTCTACGGCGTGAACGTGGTCGGCTCGTTCCAGATGGTGCGCGCGACGCGCAGCCTGCTCGAAGCCGCAGCCGACGCGAACGGCCGCGCCGCCTCGGTGGTGATGGTGTCGTCGATCGCGGGCACCGACGGGTCGGGCTCGTCGATCGCGTACGCCGCGAGCAAGGCCGCGCTCAACTCGATCACCGTCTCGCTCGCGCGCGCGCTCGCGCCGAAGATCCGCGTGAACGCGGTGTGCCCCGGCTTCATCGACACGCGCTGGTTCGTGCAGGGCGTGGGCGAGGAGAACACGGCGAAGATTCGCGCCGGCGTCGCCGCCCGCGTGCCGCTGCGCGCCGCATCCAGCGCCGACGACATCGCGGGCAGCGTCGTGTTCCTGTGCGGCGCGGATTCGCGCCACGTCACGGGCGAGACGCTGCTCGTCGACGCGGGGCTGCATCTCGTCAGCTGAACCCGCTGCACGCTGTCGCACGCGCGCGACTCGGCGGTGTCCGTCCTGAGCTTCTCACCGCACCGGTCATCGCGCGGTTCGTCGGTGCGCTTGCGGTCTCCTTGACGCTGATTGTCGCTCTTTGACGATCTTTGATGCTGCGCTCCGGCGCACTGAGCAATTAGGGTTCACGCACTCCCCTCACCCCGCGGTCCCGCGGAGTGCTCCACATGAACCTCGCGAACAGCGCTTGGCGCTCGCGGTGGACCCATGCCTTCTTCGGCTCTCTCGCATCCCTCGCAGCGATCGGCTTCGCGTGTCTCCCCGCGCAGCTCGCGCCGGCACCCGGCCTCAGCGAGCTCACCGAGATCGCGCGCGTGCCCGTGCCCGGCGGGCACGTGAACACGGCCGGTGGCAACTACTTCCACGAGGGCGCGTCGCTCTCGCTCGACACTCGCCTCGGCGAGTACTCACTCGGCGCCGTCTACAACAGCGCCTGGGGCTGGACCTTCGGCGTCGACGCCTCCTACAAGCACGGAAACCTGCGCGACGCGAGCGGCGCGAGGATTCCGCTCAGCGCGCTTGCGGACGGCGCCGCAGCGCCGGGCACGCACTGGGTGAAGCTCGATGCGACGCGCGTCAAGACCAAGGGCGGGCTCGTGCACGAGTTCGATCCGGCGACGGGCCGGATCGCTGCGACGTACTGGTCGAGCGCGCCGTATCCGCGCCTCGTGTTCGTGCCGGCGCAGATCGGCGCCGTGACGCGCACGGCGCGCGTCGAGCAGTGCACGAGCGCGAGCGCGTGCACGCTCACGTTCGCGCTCACGCACGACGGCGCGGGCCGCATCGTGCGCATCGACGACCGCGCGTTGCGCAGCGCGCTCTTCACGTACGACGCGAGCGGACGGCTCGCGTCGTCGCGCGACGGCCTCGACGTCGCGAAGCAGTGGCCGGGCGAACGCTACGAGTACGCGGGCAACTTCCTCGCCGCGATCGTGAGCAGCGAGGGCGAGCGCGTCGAGATCACGAGCGACGCGGCGGGCCGCGCCACGCAGGTGCGCGCCGTCGGCGCGGGCGACCCCACCTGGCGGTTCGCGTACGGCCCCGTCGGCGCCGCGAGCGTCGCGACGACCACCGCCACGGACCCGCTCGGCCACGCCACGACGTTCGTGATCGACACGCTCTACCGCGTGCAGTCGATCACGGACCCACTCGGCGAGCGCACGGCGCTCACGTGGTCGGGTCAGCGGCCCGCATCGCGCACGCTGCCGGATGGCACGTCCACGCACTGGACTTGGCTGAACGACGACGTCGCGACGGAGACGCTCGCGTCGGGGAACGTGCGGAGCTTCACGTACCAGGCGAACGGGGTGGACCGCGAGCGACCGAACGCGAGCGCGCTTGCGGAGCTGAGCGACTCGATCGGGCTCGTCGAGCGACGTCGCTATGACGCACAGGGGCGCCTAACAAGCGAGGAGAACGGCGCGAACGAAGCGACGACGTTCACGTACGCCGCGGACGAGTCGGTCGCGAGCATCGTCCACGCGACCGGCGCGACGTCGCACTTCGACGCGGTAGGTGAGCACGGCCACGCAACGCGCGTGAGCTTGGATGGCGTCGCCTGGGTCGATGTCGCCCTCGACGCGGTCGGCAACGCGCTGGTCAGCGCGCGACCGACTCCGTATTCCGGCGGAGTCGCGCGGGTGACTTACGACGAGGATCGCAACCCCGCAACGTACTTCGTTCTCGACAGTGCCTCCGCCGGCGCCGCACCGACGACCGAGATGGTCGCGCTCGAGTACCGCAGCGATCACCAGCTCACGCGCGTTGCGCGCCCCTACGGCGGCGAAACGGTGTGGGCGCGCGACGCGCTCGGGCGCGTCACTGAGCTGCGCGAGCGCGTATCGCCCGCGGCCGCGCCCGCGAGCGTGTGGAGCACGACGCGCTACGAGTACGACCTCGTTGGGCGCGTGATCGCCGTCGAGCGAGCGAACGGCATGCGCCGCGAATCCACGTTCGACGCTGCGGGGCGACTCGCGCGCACGCGGGCGCTGCGCGGCGGCGTGCTCGAGAGCGAGGTCAACCTCGAGTACGCGCAGGGGCGGCTCGTGCGGGCCCACGGGCCAGGCTCCTTCGATGAGCAGCTCGGCTACGACGCCGCAGGCCGACCCGCCTCGGTGCGCCACTCGCAGGGCGAGACGACGCGCCTCACCCGCGACGCGCGCGGCCGCACGCGCAGCGTCAGCTTCGAAATGCCGAATGGTTCGCAGATCGCGACGATCACGAGCAGCTACGACGCCGCCGACCGTGAGATCGTGCTGAACGCACTCGGCGCCGACCTCGTGCAGCGCTCCTTCCAGGACGGGCGGCTCGCACAGCGCAACTACAGCAACGGCCTGCAGGTCGAATCGTATGGGTGGTGGCCGCATCTCGGTGCCGAGGGAGCGCGCGATGTCTTCGGACTGCTGGGATCCGCGCACTGCAAGTACGACGTGGCGAGTGGCTACGGCGGCGGGCTGCTCGAGGATGAGTGCGCCGTCACCAACGCTGGCTTTCTGAACGGTGTCGTCACGCAGGCCTACGCCTACGACGCGGCCGGAGCCGAGCGGCGCGTCGCGAGTGCGCAGCGCCCGTCGGGCTTGCCCGTGTCATTCGCGTACGACCACCTCTCGAACGTGACCGCGTCGACAGACCTCGTTCTGCTCTACCCCTTTGGCGTGAGCGCTTGGCAGCGCCGTCTGACTTACAACGCCGAGCACAATCGCGCGGTCACGACGGTGGACGAGAACCCTGCGACGCCGACCGTCTGGCAGCACAGCTACGACGAGGCGGGATTCGAGACGGCGCGCATCGGCACGCCGACTCAGGGCGCGCCGGTGACGACGACGTTCGAATGGACGGCGAGCGGGCGAATCGAGCGAATCGAAACGAACGGAACGCCCGACGTGACCTTCAGCTACGACGCGCTCGGGCGCCGTGCCTCGCTCACGCGCGGCGGGTACGCGCGCAGCTGGCGTTTCGGCGGAGCCGTGGAGTTCGCGCCGACGGGCGCCCCGATGTCGATCGACCTCGGCGAGGTGGCGATCTCACTCGCCGGTTTCCACCGCTTCCGCATTCCCGACGCGCGGGGGAACACGCAGTTCGTGTTCGATCATTCCGGTCGGCTCGTGCACGTGGCGAGCTACTCCGCGTACGGAGAGCCCAGCGCGCGCGGGCACGCAAACACGGACTTCGGCTTCGCCCGCGGCATGCACATCCCTACCGGCGCGGGCGAGTTCGTCTGGCTCGGTGACCGTCTGCTCGATCCTCGGACGGGACGCTTCAACTCTCCCGATCCCGTGTGGAATCCGGTGAACCTCCACGCCTACACGTTCGGCAATCCCGTCGAGTTCTGGGACGAAACTGGCCGTCATCCGGGACATACGGGTGGCATGGATCAGCACCGGGAGATGGCGCTCCTCGAGAACGCAATCCTCGAGTCGACGCTCATCGCCGTCGGAGCCACCGCGATTGCGGTGGTGGCCCCGAGCCCCGCGACGATCGGTCCGGCGGTGTACTTGACCGCCAACGCGCTGCGCAAAGCGCTCGACCTCGAAACGTTGCGGCGCCTCCACGCGATCGAGTTCTCGGTCTCGATTCCTCCCGACGCCATCCTCCCGCCAGGCTTCGGTGGCTTCGAGCTTCCCCCAATTCTTCCGCCGCAGCTGGTCGCCCCGCCGATCGTCTGGGGACGACCGATCGTGACGATCATCGACTGCGCAAACCTCGGGTGCCTAGGAGGCTGACATGTCCGAGATCCGCTTGTTGACCCTCGCGATCTGGCTCCTCATCGCGTACGGCTTCTACGACGCCGTCGCTCACTCCGACGTCTTCGCAAGGCGCGGCGAGGCGCTCCCGATGAGCGGCGGACTTCCGTACTCGGCCCTCACGGTGATCGGACTCGATGCGGTCCGACGCAAGCTCCGCGGTCTCGAGCAACGGCTCGACGCGCGCGACGTCGCTCCGCGCGAGTAGGTCGCTCCACACCCCGGCTCGCGGCGCCCACGTGCCGCGAGCCGGGCTTCACTTTGCGCAAGCTGCTAATCACCGTCGCCGTGCCGAAGAAAACCCCCGCTCCGTCGAACACCGCTCCCGCCTACGCGCAAGCCGGCGTCGACCTCGATCGCGACGAAGGCTTCATCGACGACATCAAGGACATCGCTCGCGCGACGCACCGCGCCGAAGTCCTGAGCGGGATCGGCGGCTTCGCCGGCCTCTTCAAGACGCCCGAGCGCTACAAGGATCCGATCCTCGTGGCGAGCACGGACGGCGTCGGCACGAAGCTGAAGCTCGCCGCGCAGCTCGGGAACTTCGGCACGATCGGCATCGATTGCGTCGCGATGGTGGTGAACGACATCGTCGTGAACGGCGCCGAGCCGCTCGTGTTCCTCGACTACCTCGCCATGGGCGAGCTCGATCCCGCGCTCGGCGCCGAAGCGCTGCGCGGCGTCGCCGAAGGCTGCCGCCGCGCGGGCTGCGCCCTCCTCGGCGGCGAGACCGCGAGCATGCCCGGCTTCTACCCGAAGGGTGAGCTGGAGCTGGTCGGCTTCGGCGTCGGCGTCGTCGAGCGCGACAAGGTCATCGACGGCTCGTCGATCTCGCACGGCGACGTCGTGATCGGCCTCGCCTCCTCGGGCGTGCACAGCAACGGCTATACGCTCGTGCGTGCGGTCGTCGACGCCGGCATCGCCGCAGGCAAGTTCGATCTGCGCGATGTACCGCCGGACCTCAACACCTCGCTCGCCGCCGCGCTGCTCGCGCCGACGCGCATCTACGTGAAGCCCGTGCTGAACGTCGCGCGCGACTTCCAGGTGAACGGCATCGTGCACATCACCGGCGGCGGCTTCGACGGCAACATCCCGCGCATCCTGCCGAAGGGCGTGCGCGCGCGGATCGATCTCTCGAGCTGGCCGCGCCCCGCGATCTTCTCGTTCCTGCAGAAGCACGGCGAGATCTCCGAGGACGAGATGCGCCGCGTGTTCAACCTCGGCCTCGGCATGATCCTCGTCGTGCGGCGCGACCAGGCGAACGACGTGATCGACCGCTTCGCCGCGCTCGGCGAACGCGCGTACCGCGTAGGCGTGATCGAGAAGAAGGCCGAAGGCGAAGCGGGCGTGCTGTTCGAGGGCGCGCCGGCGCGAGGCAAATGAGCCGCGCGCTCCCGCAAGCGGCGAGCCTGCGAGCGCGCCGCTGGGACGTGGTGATGCTGGGCGGCGCCCTGCCCGGGCTCGCCGCCGCGATCCGGCTCGCGATGGGCGGCCTGCGCGTGCTCATCATCGAGGAAGAGTGCGCAGCGAAGACGCCGGACTTCGTGCGCGAGCCGTTCTTCCTGCCCGGCGGCTTCGGCGACGGCATCGTCGACGCGTGCCTGCGCTCGCTCGGCATTCCGGTGATCGACCGCCGCGAGCTCGTCGCGAGCGAGCTCGCTTATCAGGTGCTGATGCCGCACGCGCGCGTCGACGTCGGCAACGCGCACGTGACGGCCGAGGAGTTGATCGCGTGGGGCCTCGCGAAGCCCGAGAGCGCGCAGGACTTGTTACGGCGCCTCGCCGAGGCCGCGCGCGCGGAGGGCGAGTCGCTGCTCGCCGCGGATCCGGCGCGCGCGCACGCGCTGCGCGCCGGCAAGCGCCCTGCGCTGCAGGTCTCGGCGCGCGGACTGCCTGCCGGGATGCGCGACCTGCCTGCGCCGCTCAGGCACTTCTTCGAGCTACAGGCGCGCGGACTCTCGAATCTCGCCAGCGCTTCCCCCTCGCCCGAGGCGCTCGCGCGCCTGCTCGGCGCACCGCTGCTCGGCGGCACCTCGCAGTCGGACGCGCACGGCGGCGTGCGCGCGCTGCTGCGCCGCCGCCTCGCGACGCTCCACGCCGAGTTCCGGCCGCTGTCGGGCGCGTTCCAGTTCGTCGAAGTCGGCGACCATCCCGGCATCGCGCGCGAGCAGTCGCCCGACGTGTGGATCGGCCGCGCACTCGTGCTGAACGCGCCCGTCGCGAAGCTCGCAGCGGCGCAGCGCAGCTGGGGCCTCGAGGTGCCGCGCTTTCTCGACGGCGCGGCGCCCACGGCGCGCCGCGTGACGCTGCATCTGCGCGCGCTCGCCGAGGCGATTCCGGAGCCGCTCGCGCCACGCGCGCTGCTCGCGAGCGATGCGGTGCCGGGCGGCGTCGCGCTCTCGGTGTTGCCTTCGCCGCGCGGCGCGCGCTTCGCCGAGCTGGTGGGGCGCGCCGTCGGCCCCGACGATGCGGGCGCCGAGCCCGCACTGATCCGCGGCATTCGCACCGCCATCGCAGAGCTCGTGCCCGAGGACGACGCGCGCGTGACCGCGGCGCCGCTCGCCGAGCGCCCGCTCTGGGACGACGAGGCCGCGCTGATCGATCCCGAGCGCGTTGTGACGCTGAGCGCGCGGCCGCCGCTGCGCGCCGGCGGCCGGCGCCCGGTGTTCCGCCTACCTCGCGAAGCCGCGGCGGCGCTCGGCGTGGAGGGCGACTTGTTGTTGGGCTGCCAAGCGGGCGACGCGATCCGCGAGGAGCTGGCGTAGTTGGAAGCTCGCGAACAGCGGCGCCCGTTCCTGCGCTTGCTCCGCTATGCGAAGCCCTACTGGCTCGTACTGCTCGGCGCGATCGGGTGCGCCGCCGTCTTCGCGGGAGCGCAGACGGGTCGCATCGTGATCCTCGCGCCGTTCATCGACGACATCATGATCCCGGGCGCGAACGCCACCCTGGATCTCGACGAAGTGCTGGGCGCGCTGCGTTCGGGCGCCCTTCCCGATCGCCCGGCGGGACCCGACCTCAGCGAGGCGGAGAAGATCGATCTGCTCGAGCGCGTCCGCGCATTCGCACCATCCCTGCTGCTCGCGCTGGCGCTGACCGTCGTCGTCCCCATCGCGCACTTCGGCCAAGAGTTCGCCTCGCAGTATCTGTTGGGGCGGATCCTGGTCGACCTCCAGCGCGACCTGTGCGCGAAGCTGCTCGCGCTTCCGCTCGGCTTCCATCAGCAGACGCCGCGCGGCGAGACGCTCTCGCGCATCCTGAACGACACGAACCGTGCGCACTTCGCGCTCGACCAGTTCTTCGTCGAGATCGTGCAGTCGGCCGTGATGCTCGCGATCACCGTGTGCGTGCTGTTTTTCGTGTCCTGGCAGCTCACGCTCGCGGTCGCCGCGGCGGCTCCGCTGCTCGCGCTCGTGATCGCGCACTTCGGCGCCCGCATCCGCAAGCGGGCCGAGCGGCGCCAAGAGGCGCAGGCCGACATCACGCAGCGCCTGATGGAGATTCTCGCCGGCATCAAGATCGTGAAGGCGTTCAAGGCACAGGAAGGCGAGGCGCTCGGCTTCGGCGTCGAGAACCTGAAGTACTTCCGGCGCAACCTGAAAGTGGTGAAGAACCGCTCGCTCGCACGCGCCGCGGTCGAGCTGCTTTCGAACCTGATCGGCGTGTTCATCCTGCTCGTGGGCGTGGCGGCACTGCTCGCGGGGCTGTGGCAGCTCACGCTCGGCACCCTCATCCCGTTCGTGCTGTTGACGGCGCGCGCCTATCGCCCGATGCGCGACCTGTCGCGCGCATGGACGCGCCTCCAGGAGGCGGTGCCTTCCGCCGCGCGCTTCTTCGACGTGCTCGACCAGACGGAAGAGACGCCTGACGCGCCGGGCGCCACCGCACTGCCCGGCGTGCGGCGCGGGATCACGCTGCGCGACGTGTCGTTCAGCTACGGCCGCGAGCCGGTGTTGCGCAACATCTCGGTCGACGTGAGAGCGGGCGAGATGGTCGCGATCGTCGGCAAGACCGGCAGCGGCAAGACCACGCTCGCCGACTTGTTACTGCGGCTCTACGACCCGAACGAAGGCGCGATCGAGGTCGATGGCGTCGACCTGCGCACGATCCAGCGCGGCTCGTGGCTCGATCACGTCGCCGTCGTCACGCAAGATCCGTTCCTGTTCAGCGGCACGATCCGCGAGAACATCCTCTACGGCCGGCCCACCGCGAGCGAAGCCGAGCTGCTCGCGGCTGCGCGCGCTGCCAACGTCGACGAGTTCGTCGCGAAGTTCGAGGCGGGTTACGACACCGATGTGGGCGACGCCGGAACCGCGCTCAGCGGCGGCCAGCGCCAACGCATCACGATCGCGCGCGCGATCTTGAAGAAGCCCGACGTGCTGATCTTCGACGAAGCGATGAGCGCTCTCGACACCGTGAGCGAGAAGCTCGTACAACGGGCGATCGACTCCCTGCTCGAAGGCCGCACCACCTTCGTGATCGCGCACCGCCTCAGCACGGTGCGCCATGCGGACAAGATCATCGTGCTGCGCGACGGCCAGATCGTGGAGCTCGGCGCTCACGACGAGCTGATGGCGCGCGGCGGCGCCTACGCCGACCTGATGCGCGCACAGGAGTTCGCGGCGTAACGATCGCGTTGCGGCCGGCTGCGACGATCCGTGCGAGGCCCGAACGTCGGGGCGCCTTCCGGTCAGCTCCGAACGCGCTCCACCGACGTCACGCCCTTCACCTTCGCGAGCTCCTTCATCAGCGCAGCGAGCGCGCCCGCGTCGGTCACCCACAGGTCGAACGCATGCGTGGCGGTGCGGTCGTCGTGCGTCGTCACCTGCGCGCCGCCGATGTTCACGCTCGCGGCGGCGATCACCTTGGTGAGCTTCGCGAGCAGGCCCTGCTCGTCGCGCGTGCGCACGCGCACGCTCACCTGGCGCGGCACGCCCGCATCCATGTCCCACTCGACCTCGATCTTGCGGCTCGGGTCGAGCGCATAGGCCTCGCGGCAATCGCGCGTGTGCACGGTGACGCCGCGGCCGATCGTGACGAAGCCGACGATCTCGTCGCCGGGAATCGGCGAGCAACACTGCGCCATGCGCACGAGCACGTCGCTGTGCCCGTTCACGCGGATGCCGGTGCCGGTCGGCTTCTCTTTGCGACCGAACACGGAGCGCAGCCGGCTCACGGTGTCGGCCGCGGGCGCCGTCTCGGGCGCCGCCTCTTCGCCGCGCCAGTCGGGCCGCAGGTGCTTCACGACGTCGCCCGCGTCGACGCGCCCGTAGTGAATCGCCGCGAACAAGTCCTCGACCACGCCCTTGGCGTGCTTCGCCGCGAGATCGTCCAGCTTCCCGTCTTCGAGCGTGCGCGCGAGCGAGATGCCCGCGCGGCGCAGCGCCTTGTCGAGCACGCCGCGGCCGATCTCGCGAGCGCGCGCGTTCTCTTCCTCGCGCACGGCGTGGCGAATGCGGCTGCGCGCCTTGCCCGAGATCGCGAACTCGAGCCAGTCCTTCTTCGGGCGCTGCTGCGCGCTCGTGAGAATTTCCACCGTGTCGCCGCTCGCGAGCTCGTAGTGGAGCGGTCGCTGCATGCCGTTCACGCGCGCGCCGGTGCAGCGATCGCCGACCTGGCTGTGCACGGCGTAGGCGAAGTCGATCGCGGTCGAGCCCGTCGGCAGATTGAACACGTCGCCCTTCGGCGTGAACACGAACACTTCGTCGGGGAAGAGGTCGACCTTCACCACGTCGAGGAACTCGTGCGGATCGGCGAGCTCGCCCTGGCGCTCTAACAACTGGCGCAGCCACACGAACTTCTGGTCGTCGCGCGCGTCGCCGCTCGCGCCCTTGTAGCGCCAGTGCGCCGCGATCCCGAGCTCCGCGAGCTCGTGCATCGCCCGCGTGCGGATCTGCACCTCCATGCGCTCGCCGTAGGGGCCGATCACCGTGGTGTGCAGCGATTGGTATCCGTTCGGCTTCGGCAGCGCGACGTAGTCCTTGAAGCGCCCGGGCACCGGCGGCCAGATCGCGTGGACGAGGCCGAGCGCGTGGTAGACGGCGCCGTGGTCCGCATCCAGGATGATCCGGAATGCGATCACGTCGTAGATCTTCTCGAGCTTGACGCCCTGCTTCTCCATCTTCGCGTGAATCGAGGAGAGCTCTTTCACGCGTCCGGCGACGTCGGCCGCGAGGCCCGCGGCATCGAGCTTCGCCTGCAGGATCGCCCTCACCTCGGCGACGTAGCCTTCGCGCTCGACCTTGCGCGCCGTAACGACTCGCTCGAGCTCGGCGGCGGCATCGGCGTGCAGCGTCTTGAAGGCGTGCTCCTCCAGCTCGCGCTTCATCCAGTAGATGCCGAGGCGGTGCGCCAGCGGCACGTAGATGTCGAGCGTCTCCTGGGCGACGCGGCGCGCCTTGTCCTCGGCGAGAAAGCTCACCGTGCGCATGTTGTGCAAGCGGTCGACGAGCTTGATCAGCAGGATGCGGATGTCCTTCGACATCGCGACGAGCATCTTGCGGAAATTCTCGGCCTGGCGTTCGCGGACCGAGGTGAACTCGACCTTCGCGATCTTGGTGAGGCCATCGACGAGGTACGCGACTTCCTCGCCGAACAGCTGCTTGATCTCGTCGAGCGTGGCGAGGGTGTCCTCGACCGTGTCGTGCAGCAGGCCCGCGGCGATCGTCACCGCGTCCATGCGCATGTCGACGAGAATGCCGGCGACCTCGATGGGATGAATCAGGTAGGGCTCGCCGGAGTGGCGCTTCTGGTCCTTGTGCACCTTTGCGGTGAAGACGTAGGCGCGCTGCAGCAACTCGAGGTCGGACTCGGGCGCGTATTCGAGCACGCGATCCGCGATGTCGTTGAAGCGCAGCACGCGATCAGAGGCCTCCGCGAAAGGTCAACGTAGCGGGGTGAGATGTTGGGATGAACCCTGCGTGCTCTTCGGCGCGCCGCCTTCGGTGCCCTGAGGAGTGGTTGCTCTTCGCCGGCTCCGCGCCTTGCCGGGCGGGCCGGGGGCTGCTGCGCGGGATGGCTCGCTGCGGGCTTGCCGGTTGAAGGTGACTACGGGGCGCCTGGCTGAGGGACTCAGGCTTTTCCCGCCGGCATTCTCGCGCCCTTCGCTTGCGCTTGATTCCCGCTCCGCAGCCCCCGGCCCGCCCGGCAAGGCGCTCCTCGCGTTCGGAGGAGCGATGTCTTGTTGGTTGGGCGGGCGACACCTCCGCGGCGTTGAGCCGCGTCGGCGTCGTTGCGCGCGGCCTGCCCGGGCGCGCACTTCTGGGAGTGCGCGTTGAGTGGCTCGCTTGTTAGGACGGGATCGGCAGTACGTGCGCGATGCGCGCGAGCGTCACGTCACGGGCCCAGCGTTGCTTGGTGCTCGCGGTGTCGCCGCGGCGTTCGGCTTCGATGATGTCGCGTACGGCGCACACGGCGTCTTCGATGTCGGCGTTGACGACGGCGTAGTCGAAGATGCTCACGGCGCGCAGCTCGTCTTCGACGGCGGCGAGGCGGCGGGCGATGGCTTCGGGCGAGTCGGTGCCGCGGCCGCGCAGGCGGCGCTCGAGCTCGGCGCGCGAGGGCGGGAGCAGGAAGATGAAGCGCGCTTCGCGGCGGCGCGCGCGCAGCTGGCGGGCGCCCTGCACTTCCACTTCCAGCAACAAGTCGCGGCCCTGCGCGAGCGGCGCGTCGAGGGAGCCGAAGCTCGTGCCGTAGAGGTTGCCGGCGTACTCGGCCCACTCGACGAACTCGCCGGCGGCGACGAGGCGCTCGAACTCGGGGCGCGAGGTGAAGAAGTAGTCGCGGCCGTTCACCTCGCCGGCGCGCATGGCGCGCGTGGTGTGCGAGATCGAGAACTCGACGCCGCCGTCTTCGGCGACGACGCGGCGGCACACCGTGGTCTTGCCCGTGCCCGACGGCGCCGACACCACGAACGGAATTCCGGCGCGCGTCACACGAGGCCCTCTTCGCCGCTCTCGAGCCGCGCGGAGACGGTCTCGGGGTTCACCGCCGACATCACGACGTGGCCGCTGTCCATCACGAGGATCGAGCGCGTGCGCCGCCCTTGCGTCGCGTCGACGAGCCGGCCGCGCTGCTCCGCGTCGTCGCGCAAGCGACGGCTCGCGGCCGACTGCGAGGACACGACGGCGACGACGCGCTGGCGCACGACCACGTTGCCGTAGCCGACGTTGAGAAGTTTCTGCTCCTTGCCGTCCGTCACGCACCTACTCGACGTTCTGCACTTGCTCGCGGATGCGATCGATCTCGGTCTTGAGGTCGACCACGCGCTGCGCGAGCGGCGCGTCGCCAGCCTTCGCGCCGAGCGTGTTCGCCTCGCGCACGAGCTCCTGCGTGAGGAAATCGAGGCGGCGCCCCACCGGTTCGTCGCTCGCGAGGGCCGACTCGACTTGATCCGCATGGCTCGCGAGCCGTGCGAGCTCCTCCGCGACGTCCAGCCGCTCGGCCGCGAGCGCCACCTCGTGGTAGAGCCGCGCTTCGTCGAGCAGGCCCGTCTCGGCGCGCAGCTGCTCCGCGCGCACTCGCAGCTTCTCCCTCACCGCGCGCTGCACCTCGCCCGCCCGCGCGCCGAGCTCGCTCGTCAAAGCGCGCACGTTCGCGAGCCGCGCCGCGAGCTCGCGCGCGAGCGCTGCACCCTCGGCCGCGCGCATCGCGAGCGCTGCATCGGCTGCGCGCCCGGCCGCGTCGAGCAGCGGGCTCGCCGCATCCTCCTCGCGCGCCTGCGCTTCCACCGCGCGCACGACTCCCGGCATCGCGAGCAGCTCCGCCACCGACACGCGATCGATCACGCCCGATTCGCGCGACAGCTCACGCGAGAGCGCGAGGTACTTCTGCACGAGCGCGCGATCCACCTCGAGCTCCGCACGCGGCGCGCCCAGCGCCGGCGCCACGCTCAGCTCCACCTTCCCGCGCGAGAACCGCGCCGACAGCACCTTCCGCACCTCAGGCTCGAGCGCCGAGAGATTCCGCGGCAGCCGCACGGCGAGATCGAGATTGCGCTGATTCACCGAACGCACCTCGACCGCAAACATCGCCCCGCCCACCTCAAACGAAGCGCGCCCGAAACCGGTCATGGACCTCATGGTGGCGCGCACTCTAAGGGCACTTCCCGCAGCCTGCCGTGCGTTTTCTCCACGCCCCCCCCGCTCGACCCCGAGACTCCGCCTCGCAGCGCGCTCCGCCCGCCGCCTCGACCGCCAGCACCGATCTGCATTCGACTCCAAGCAAGCCCCTCCGCTTCTTCAACGCGGCAAACCACCGAGCCGGCGACACGCGCGCAACCACCTCCGCGCATTGCCACGCCCTCAACCCAGTCAGAACAACCTCGAAGTCGAACGCTCCCACCAAGCGAGTCGGCCGAGACCGCAAGCGAAGCGCGCAGCAGACGGCGAGTCTTCGAGCCGGATGCGAAGTAAACAAGGAGAGAAGCGCGCGTAGGAAACGTCGCGCCAACGCCCAGAAGGAACGCAACATCAAAACCCCCCTAACAATCTGGTTGCTAGTCGCGCGCCCGATCGCCGCCTACGCGGCGATCGGCTTTGTCGCCTTCGGCGGCGTCTTCGTGCTGCAGAACCTGCTGCGCCAGCTCGAGGACTTGTTGGGACTCGGAGTGAAGGTCGTGGACGCGCTGGCGTTGTTCGGCACCGTCGCGCTGTTTCTCGCGGGCTACGTGCTGCCGATCGCACTGCTGTTCGGCGTACTCGCTGCGCTCGGGCAGCTCGCCGCCAGCAACGAGGTGAAGGCGCTGCGCGCGCACGGCGTCTCGCTCGCGCAGCTCGCGGCGCCGGTGTTCGCTCTCGCGCTCGCGGTGAGCTTCGCGACGTGGCGGCTGCTCGGCGACGAGGAGCCGGAGGCGCGCAGGCGGCTCGTCGAGATCGCCGCAAACGTGGCCGGCCGCGGCGGTTTGATTCAGCCCGGCGAGCTGAGCCCGCTCGACCGCGACGGCGCGCGGCTCGTGCTGGTCGACGGGCGCGATGCGAATGGCCGGCTCAGCGGCGTCTTCATCTCGGATCGCACGGACCCCGCGCGCCCGTTCGTCGTGACCGCGCGCGAGGGTGAGTTCGGACTCGATGCGCAGACGCGAACGGCGCACCTGCGCCTGCGCGAGGGCGAGATCCAGCTCGAGAGTCCGCAGGTGGATCGCGCACGCACCCAGCGCATCGCATTCCACGGCCTCGACTATGCCTTCGACGTGGACACGGTAAAGGCGCTCTCGAAGCAGCTGCGACCACGCGAGATGAGCGAGCGCGAGCTGCGCGACGCGCTCGCGCACGTGGCGCGCACGGGCGCGTCACCGCCCGGCACGAAGCGCGCGAGCGCGGCGGAGTACGAGATTCAGCTGCACCGGCGCCTCGCCCTTCCGCTCGCGCCGCTCGTGCTCGCCGCGCTCGCGATTCCGCTCGCGCTCGGGCAAGCGCGCGCGGGCCGCTCGCGCGGCGCGCTGCTCTGCGCGCTCACGACGGTGGCCTACTACGTCGCGCTCTCGGGCGCCGAGTACCTCGCGAAGAAGTCCCTCGCGCCGGCGGCGCTCGCGCTGTGGCTGCCGAACGCGCTGTTCGGCGCGGCGGCGCTCGCGCTGCTGTGGCGCGCGCGCCGAGGGGATGCGTGACCGCGCCCGTCGGCTTCGTGCGGGAAGAGGCGAGCGGCGCCGTCACGCTCGTGCGCAGCGACCTCGCCGAGGGCGCGCGTGCGCTCGGCCTGTTCGAGGCGGATGCGCTCGAACGAATCGCACGCGGCGGATCCCGCGTCGCGGGCGGGCGCGGCGGAGTGACGCTCGTCGCGTGGCCGGGACTCGATCGCGAAGTCGTCGCGCGCACGCTGCGCCGCGGCGGGTTGTTGGGTCCCGTGCTCGGCGGCGCGCAGGCGAGCGCGCAGCGCGTGCTGCGCGAGCTGCGCGTGACGAGCGAGCTGTTCGCCGCGGGTGCACCAGTGGCGCGGCCCGCATTCGCGCTCGCGCGGAGGCGGCGCGTCTTCTGGGAGTGCGCGATAGGCACCGAGCGCGTGGCCGGCCGCGAGCTCGCGCAGGAAGTGCTTGGCCCCGCGCGCGCGAGTGCACTGCTCGCGACCGCGGTTGCCGTTCGCACCTTCCACGATCGCGGCGGGCGCCACGCCGACCTCAACGCCACGAACGTGCTCGTGCGAGAGAGGAGCGGCGCCTTCGCCGTCACGCTGCTCGACCTCGATCGCGCGCGCATCGCGGCGCCCGTGCCGGCCCCGCGCCGCATGCGCGAGATCGCGCGCCTTTGGCGTTCGCTCGCGAAGCGCGGCGCCCCGCTTGGGGTGCCCGAGCGCGACGCGTTCCTACGCGAGTACAGCGCCGGCGACGACGCGCTGCTGCGCGCGCTCCGCGCGGCAGCGCGCCGCGAGCAGCTGCGCAGCGCACTCCACGCGTGGCGCTATCCGCGGCGCTGACGCCCGTCCCAGCGAGCGTCGGATGCGCGCCGTGCTCCAGCTACTTCGCGACGTCTCCCGGCCCTGTCAGCCCGAGCCTCGGGAAGGCGCCGAAGAAGCCGTGCTCGTAGAGGCCGTAACCCACGCGCCCGCCGTACTCGAAACGGCCGACTTGGTCGACGACGCCGTACTGCCCGATCGGCACGACCTCGTCGTGCTTGCGTTCGACGCCCTGCACGACGAGCGGCCCCTGATACATGCCGTGGCGCCAGTCCGCGTCCATGCCGTAGCCGGTCCCCACGCTCACCATGCACGGCAGGATCGGCGTGCACGTCACCTCGAACCCGCCGCCCGGGGCGTGTGGAAACGCGACGCGCGAGCTCCGTAACAAGCGCGTGCCGGGCGTGAACTCGTGGCGCCACTCCGGCCGCCCGAGGTGATCCGCGGGCCGCGCGGGATCGCTCCACACGCGCACGCCCTCTTCGAGCTCGCGCTCGCCACTCGCGGTCTCCTGACAGATGTAGAGGATCGAGTGGTCGGCGAACTGCATCGGGAAGTAGTTCCACATCCCGCCCATCGCCATCTCGCCTTGGCGAATGCCCGGATGCTCGGGCTCGCCCACCGGCCGAACGCCCCACGAGCGATCGCGCGTGCCCCACCAGCGGTCGCGCGTCACGGCGATTTTCTCGCCGGCGACGGTGAGCGTGCCCGCCCAGGTGCCCGTCTGCGCGAAGCGCGAGGTGTCGAACAGCACGCGGCCCTGGCGGCGCACGAAATGGCGCGGCTCCTGCCATGCCGGGATCGAGCCTTCCCACGTGACGTCGAACGAGATCGCGTGCTCGGTCGGCTCCAGCACGAAGCGCAGCTTCTTCAGCGGCTCCAGCACTTCCAGCCGAAACGGGCCCACGCGCAGGTCGCTGCGGTCGCCGAGCGCTCGCGACGCACGCACCACGCGATGATGCGCGCCGCGCCTAACCACCGCGAAGGCGTCCTGCGTCCCGAGGTTCGGGTAGACGCCGAGGCCCATCACCATGAACAGCTCGTCGGACGAGCCGTGCAAGTTGAAGTAGTAGCGGTCGTAGAAGTTGCGATCGCTGGTCGCGACCAGGCGAACCGGCTCGGAGGTTTGGTGGATGGGGAAGTCGTCCCAAGCGGAGATCATGTGGGCGTGCTCCAATGAAGAACGCGAACGCTAGCTGCGCATGCGGGGCGTAATGCAAGAAGCCACTCGAGTACCGAGTCCCTACGAACCGCCGAAGGCGGATCTCGAGCAAGCGCAAGAGAGGGGGCGTGCTCCGCTAGAGCCGCGTCTCCAGCCACGCGAGGAACACCTCGTGCTTCGCGGCCGCGACGTCTTCGGCGAGCACGCGCAGGTCGGCGCCGCGCAGCCGGGCGGGATCGAGCTTCACCGCGTCCTTCTCGCTCGTGACCCAGAGCGGCGCGTCATGCGCGAGGCCCGCGACATCGCGCTCCTCGTAGCGGTGGTGATCGGCGAACACGCGCTCGGCGACGACGCGCGCACCTAACAGCTCGGCGCTCTCGCGCAGCGCACGCGGGTGCGCGAGCGCGGAGAGCACGCCCACCTCGCGGCCTGCCAGCCACGCGGGCGGCTCGCTCGCGCGCGCGCCGTCCAGCGCGCGCAGCTCGCGCGGTTCGCGCTGCACCGCGAAGCGCGCGGCTTTCGGCGCGTAACGCGCGAGCAACGCTTCGTCGCGCGCGCGAAGCCGCGGCGCGAGCACGGCGTGCGCGCGCGAGAGCGCCGCGAGCGGCTCGCGCAGCGGGCCGCGCGGCAGCACGGCCGCGCTGCCGAAGCCGTGCGCCGAAAACGCGACGAGATCGACGTCGCGCGCGAGCGCGTGGTGCTGGAAGGCGTCGTCGAGCACGAGCACGTCGGCGCGAAACTCCTCGATCGCGCGCTGACCTGCGAGCGCGCGTGCGCGGGCGACGAGGACGGGCACACCCGGTGCGAGCCGCGCGAGCAGCAGCGCCTCGTCGCCGACGACGCTCGCGGGCTCGAGCGCGCGCGCGCCGTCGCTCGCGACGTGCACGCGCTCGCGCGGCGTGCCGCCGTAGCCGCGGCTCGCGAGCGTGACGCGGCGACCGCGCGCGTGCAGCTGCGCGGCGATCCAGGCCGCGAGTGGCGTCTTCCCGCTGCCCCCCACGACGAGGCTGCCCACGCTCACGACCTTGCACGCGAGGCGCGTCTGCTCGGCAAAGCCGCGTGCGTACGCCGAGCGATGCAGCGCCGCCCCGGCTCCGTAACACCACGACAGGGCCGTGAGCGGAGCGAGCGCGAGTTGCTCCCCGAGCGAAGGCTCGCGCGCGTCGAACCAGCCGGGGCGCTTCATGCTGCGCCGCGCACGCGATCGAGCAGCGCGAGCGTGCGCTCGAGCGCGCCGCGGTTCGCGAGGGTCGCAGCGCGGCCGGCGGCGCCCCGCGCGCTCGCGCGCGCGGGATCGCGCAGCGCGCCCACCACGGCGCGCGCGAGATCGGCGGCGTCGAGCACGCGCTCGGCTCCGCCGCAGGCCCCTAACAGCTCTGCCGCCTCGCGCGCGTTCGCGACGTGCGGGCCGTGCAGCACGAGGCGCCCGTGCTGCGCGGGCTCCAGCAGGTTGTGCCCACCCGGGCCCGGCGCGAGAGAGCCGCCCACGAACGCGACGTCGGCGCGCGCCCACAGCGCCGCGAGCTCGCCGAGCGTGTCGAGCACGAGCACTTCGCCCGCGCGCAGCGGCGCACCTTCGCCCGCGCTGCGCGTGCGAACGCGCCGGCCGCGCGCGAGCGCGAGCACTTCGCCCGCGCGCGCGACGTCGCGCGGGGCGAGCACGAGCGCGGCGCGCAGGCCCGCTGCCTCCGTGGCGGCGAGCGCGGCGAGCGCGGCTTCCTCTTCGCCCGCGTGTGTGCTGCCCGCTACGATCAGCGGCACGTCGCCGAGCCGCGCCGCGAGGTCGGGCGCGATCAGCGCGGGCGCCGGATCGGGCTCGAGCTTGAGGTCACCCGTCACGGACACTCGGGAAGGCTCGGCGCCGAGCGCGGCGAAGCGCTCGGCATCGCGCTCGCTGCGCGCGCCGATCGCGTCGATGCGCGCGAGCGTGCGCGCGAGGAGAAAACGCGCGCGGCGGTAGCGCGGAAAGCTGCGCTCCGAGATGCGCGCCGACACGAGCGCCACACGCACGCCGCGCGCGTGTGCGCGCGCGATCCAGCTCGGCCACAGCTCCGTCTCGACGAGCACGAGCAGCTCGGGACCGACCCGCGCGAGCGCGCGCTCGGCGCACCACGGATGATCGAGCGGCGCGAGGCCCGCGACGGCGTCAGGCGCGAGTGCGCGCCATTGCGCGCGGCCGGCGAGCGTCGTCGCGGACGCCGCCGCGGCCTCGCCGCGCTGCGCCAGAGCGCGTGCGATGCGCGCGCCGACGCGCGCCTCGCCCACGCTCGCGCCGTGAATCCAGATCGCTCGCCCGCGCGCGGGATGCGCGCCGAGGCGCTCCGACATGCCGGTGCGCCAGGCGGGCCGCAACGAGCACGCCAGCGCGAGCGGCGGCGCGAGCGCGAGCGCGCTGAGTGCGGCGCCAGCGTGGGTGAGCGCGTTCACGTCAGCGCCTCGCGGCGAGCTCGAGCATGAGCTCGGCCACGCGCTGCGCCGCGCCGCCGCCGCCGAGCGCCGCGCGCACGCGCGCGAGGCCCGCGAGCTGCTCGTCGCGCGCGGGGCCCGCGAGCAGCCCGCGCAATGCCGCGGCCACGCGCTGCGAGTCCGCCTCGTGCTGCACGAGCTCGGGAACGACTTCGCGCTCCGCGATGAGATTCGGCATCGCCCAGTAGCGCGTGCTCACGAGGCGGCGAACCAGCTGCCACGTGAGCTCGGGCACGCGCGCCGTCACGACCTGCGGCGTTCCGAGCAGCGCGGCTTCGAGCGTGGTGGTGCCGGGCTTCGCGAGCACCGCGTCGGCGGCGCGCATCAGCACGTGGGCGCGGTCCGCCACGATGCGCAGCTCCATCAGCTGCGGCAGGCGCAGCGCCGCGAGCGCGCGCTCGACCTCCTCGCGCGCGAGCGAGGGCGCAGCGGCGAGCGCGAACGCGACGCGCTGATCTTGCGCGTGCAGCGCGCGCGCGGCGTCGACGTGCAGCCCGAGGTTGTTACGGAGCTCGTTGCGCCGGCTGCCGGGGAAGAGCGCGACGAGCGAGCGCTCCGCGTCGAGGCCGAGCGCTGCGCGGCACTCTGCGCGCGTGCGCGCCGCGAGCGGCGCGAGGCGGTCCACCAGCGGGTGGCCGACGAACTCGGCGCGCAGCGGCGTCCCTGCGTACACGGCGAGCTCGAAGGGGAAGATCGCCGCGAGCAAGTCGGCGCGCGCCGCGATCTTGCGCACGCGTCCGCGCCGCCACGCCCACAGCTGTGGGCTGATGAACCAGAGCACGCGCAGACCGAGCCGCTTGGCGCGCTTCGCGAGCGGCATGTTGAAGTCGGGCGAGTCGACGAGCATCACCACGTCGGGCCGCTCCTCGGCGAGCGCGCGCGTCATGCGCGCCCACGCGCGCCGCACGCGGCCGAGATCCCCCAACACTTCGACGAGTCCGCCGATCGCGAGCTCGGCCTGCGGCACGAGGATGCGCGCGCCCGCCTTCTCGAGCGCGGAACCACCGAGCGCGGCGACGTCGAGGCCCGCGGCGCGCGTGCGCAGCGCGTCGACGACTGCCGCGGCGTGCAGCTCGCCGGACGCGTCGCCGGCGCTCACGAGCAGTCGCATCACGCCACCGGCGGCATCGACTCGGCGATGCGCAGCGCGGTGCGCAGGGCGGCGAGGCCTTCGTCGCCGCCGCCCGCGAGCGGCCGGCGCTCGCGCACGCCCTGCACGAACGCGCGCAGCTGCTGCCCGAGCGCGTCGGCCTCGTCGATCGTGATCTTTTCGAACGAGACTTTGCGCTCGCCGCTCGCGCTCGCGGCGCCGCGCTGGCCGATCGTGACGCTCGGCTCGAGGAAGTCGATCGCGAAGTAGCCGTCGTGCTGGAAGAAGCGCAGCTTGCGCATCGGCCGCTGCGAGACGCGGCTCGCGGTGAGCGTCGCGACGCAGCCGTCGGCGAAAGTGAGCCGCGCATTCGCGATGTCGGCGCGCTCGGTCAGCACGGGCACGCCGAGCGCCTCGATGCGCACGGGCTCGGCCCCGACCAGACGCTGCACGATGTCGACATCGTGAATCATCAGGTCGAGCACCACGTCGATGTCGAGCGAGCGGGCGGGGAACGGGCTCAGGCGGTGGCCCTCGAAGAAGCGCGGCTTCGATGCGCGCGCCGCGACGGTGCGCATCGCCGCGTTGAACCACTCGAGGTGACCGACTTGCAGCACGCGTTCGCGCTGCCGCGCGAGCGCGACGAGCGCTTCGGCTTCGGCAAGCGTGGTGGCGATTGGCTTCTCGACGAGCACGTCGAGCCCCGCCTCGAGCGCCTGCGCAACGAGCTCCGCGTGCGCCGCCGTCGGCACCGCGACGATCGCGGCATCCGCGCGCGCGAAGGCTTCGCGCGCGCTCGTCGTCGCGAACGCGCCCGTGCGCGCGGCGGCCGCCTGCGCGCGGTCGAGGTGGCGGTCGGCGACGGCGGCGAGCGCGACGCTCGCGTCCTCGCGCGCGAGCGCCGCCACCTTCTCGGCGTGGAAGCGGCCCATGTGCCCCACGCCCACCACCGCGATGCGCATCGTCTTCACACGCGCGCCTCGCTCTCGCACACGCCAACCACCGCGACGCCGGCGCGCTCCGCCTCTGCCGCGAGCTCGGCGCGCCCCAAGAGCAGCGTGCGCCTCGCCTCGACCGCGAGCGTGCCGCCGCCGCCCGCGGCGAGCGCGCGCACCGTGTCCGGCCCGACCGCCGGCACGTCGAAGCGCGCGTCCTGCGCGGGCTTCGACACCTTCACGACGCACACGGGCTTGCCGCGCTCCGCGAAGGTGAGCCCGCGCGCGATCGCCGCGTCCGTGCCCTCGATCGCTTCGAGCGCGAGCACCGCGCGGCTCTGCACCACCACGCTCTGGCCCACGTCGAGACCGCCGAGCGCACGCGCAATGGGAAACCCGAACGCGACGTCGCCCCACTCCGCATCGCTCGGCGCGCGGCCGGCAATGTGGCCCGGCGGCGCGACCAGCTCCGGCGCCACCTCGAGCTGACTCGCGAGCGCAAAGCCCTCTACCGAGAGCAGCTGCGCGATCGCCCCCAGCAGCGAGTCGTCCGCGCGATCCTTCAGCGACGCGAGCATCGCCAGCGCCTTCGCATCCGGCTTCACCAGCTCGCGCCGCTGCCAGATGAACGCCTTCGGCACCTTCCCGGCCAGCACCACCTCGCGCGCCCCGCTGCGCGCCAGCGTCTCGAGCATCCGCGCAAACTCGCCGAGATGCAGCCACTCGCACGCATCCACATCGCGCTCGATCTCGTGCGCCGCGAGCCCCTCCAAGGCCACCGCGCCCACGCGCCGCCCGCTCCCACGAACGCTGCGCGCAAGCAACACCGGCAACGCCCCCGCGCCCGCGATCAACGCAAGCGGCAACGCCTCAGCCACGGCGACAGCACCAAGCCATGGCCGCGCACTCTACTCCGCGCGAGGCGGCTCAGTGGCCGCACCGAGGACACGCATGGCCGCGCCGGCAACGCGCAGGGACGACCTCGAAGTCGAACGCGACTGCCAAGCGGGTCGGCCGAGGCCGCAAGCGAAGCGCGCAGCGAGCCGAAGGCGAGCGAAGTAAACGGGGAAGATTCGCCGACGCGCTCCCGAGGTCGCGTTTGCCTAAGTGCATCGCCGCGCGTCGGCGAAGCGCGCAGCAGCGGGCGAGTCTTCGAGCCCGATGCGAAGCAAACAAGGAAAGTGGTGGCCGCCTCGGCGCCGCGGAACGCCTACCGACTCACGCCCCTCTCCGACGCCTCGAAAAACCTCACCAAGCGCGCCACCTCGCCGCTGGCGAAGCCAGCGGCGCGCACGCGCTCGAGCGCGGGCTCGAGTCGCAGCTTGCTGAAGAAGAGGATGTGGTACGCGCGCTTCAGCTCGTCGCGCACGCGCTTGTCGAAGCCGCGCCGGCGCAGGCCCACCACGTTGAGGCCGCGCAGCGTTGCGCGATCGCCCGCAACCAGCGAGAACGGCGGCGCGTCGAGCGTCACGCCCGAGAGCGCCGCCACCATCGCGGACTCACCGATGCGCGCGTACTGATGCACGCCCGAGAGGCCGCCGATGTTCGCGTGATCCTCGACCACGACGTGGCCCGCGATCGCGACGTGGCTCGCCACGATGATGTGCGAGCCGATCTGCGCGTCATGCCCGATGTGGGCGCCGTTCATGATCAGGTTGTCGTCGCCGATCTGTGTGCGCCCACGCCCGCGCAGCGTGCCGACGTGAATGCTCGAGTGCTCGCGAATCACGTTGTCGGCGCCGATCGTGAGCGCCGTGGACTCGCCCGAGAACGACTTGTCCTGCGGCTCCTCGCCGAGCACGACGAACGGGAACACGCGCGTGCGCGGCCCGATCGTCGTGTGCCCCGCCACGTGCACGTGAGAGACGAGCTCCACACCGGGCCCGAGCTCGACCTCAGGCCCGACCGTGCAGTACGGCCCGATCGCGGCGTCGTCGGCGAGCTTCGCCCGCCGATCTACCACCGCACTCGGGTGGATGCGTGTCACACGAGGGCTACTTGGCGGCGTTGAAGCGCGACACCACCAGGTCCGTGATGTCGTGCTGCTCGCGGGTGTACAGGAGCACCTGGCGCACCTGGCGCTCCATGATCAGCGTGTAGCCCTGCTCCTTGCCCACGTTCGCGATCACCGTGTTGAGCTTCTCTTCGAGCGGCCCGATCAAGCGCGCCTGGTCGATCTTCAGCTGGCCCTCGAGCTCCTTGCCCTTGTTCTCGTACTGATTGCGGAGACCGAGCAGCTTCGCCTGCATCTCGCGCAGCGCGTCCTGCGAGAGCACGAACTTCTTCGCCTCGATCTCCTTCTGCAGCGCTTCCATCTGATCGACGAGCGGCTTGAGTTGACCTTCGGCGGCCGTCGTCTTGCCTTTCAGCTCGGCGAACACCTTCTTGCCCGACTCGGTCGAGAACAGCGCCTTCTCGCGGTCGACGAAGCCGATCTTCACTTCCTGCGCCGCGGCGGCGAGCGGCACCAGCAACATCGAGAGCGCCACGAGCGCCGCGATGCGGGAGGTCAGAAACTTCATTGCGAATGCTCCTTCCGGGGATCTAGAGGTCGCGGCTCAGAAGCCCTGACCGCCGACCGAGAACTCGAACACCATCGACTTGTCCACCACGGTCTTGTCGAGCGGGAATCCGAGGAACAGCTGCAAGGGGCCGAAGGGTGAGAACCAAAGCACGCCGGCGCCAGCCCCGAAGCGCCAGAGTCCGGTGTCCCACATGTCTTCGTCTTCTGCGAACGCGTTGCCGGCGTCCACGAAGGCGATGCCGATCAGGCCGAACTCTTCGCTGATCGGGAACCGATACTCGACGGTCGTCGTGAAGAATTTATTCCCGCCGATGATGTCGGTCTCTTTGAGGTCTTCGAAGTCGGAAAGCTTGCGGTCGTAGATGGAGTTACAGCGACCGTTGCCGTTGCCGAATCCCGCTTCCCAGTACGCGTTGCTGTTTCCGTCTGCGGGGATGTTGTCGGTGCAGCCGACGGTGCCGGTCGCGAGGTCCACGCGGTAGCCGCGCGGGCGGTAGAGGTTCTCCTCGACCGCCGGGAAGGGATTGTTCGGATCGAGATTTTCGAGGCGGACGACCGGCACCAGCTCCGCGCGCCGCGGACCGATGTCGCGCGCCTTGAAGCCGCGCAGCTGGTACTGGCCGATGCCGCCGACGAAGTAGCGCTCGCTGATCGGCAGCTCGAGGTTGCGGTCGATGAACTGAAGCGAGCGCACTTCGGGGCTCAGATCGTCGTTGCCCCGGCCGTCGCCGCGCACGTCCACGGCGGGCAGATCGAAATCGCCGAGATTGTTCAGCGGATAAGCGAGGCCGAAGCGTCCGCCGACCACCCACACGCCGCGCTCAGCCGAGGGCAGCCAGTCCGGCAGCCAGCGCGGGTTGCGCTTGTAGACGGCGGCGCTGCCTTCCACGCGCGCGAACTTCGAGAAGCCGCCGAGGCCCGCGAAGTCGAGGCCGAGGTCCGCGACGCGACCGGCGCTCGGGGTGATCCGGTCGTTGCGGGTGTCGTAGCGGACCGAGAGCCCGAGCAGGCTCGTGACCTGGCTCTTGGTCGCCACCTCGCGCTGAATCAGCGATGCGGAGTCCTGAATCTGCGTGCTGAAGATGCCGCTTCGTTCGATCTCGCGGTTCGCAAAGCTGTAACGCAGGAACGCGCGCGCGGTGCCGTTCTCGTTGAGGAAGTGGCTCGTGACGAGCTCACCGCCGTACTGGTCGAGATCGAAGCCGGGGTAATCGAGGGCGGTGCGGAAGAGCTGGCCGGAGAGGCCCCAGTTGCTGCCCAAGAAGTACGAGTCGCCGAGCGTGAGGAAGAAGCGGTTCGTGCGGCCGCCTACGTCCGCGACGACCGATCCCTGATAACCGCGGCCGAACAGGTTCGACTGCGACACCGAGCCCGACACGATGAAGCCGTCGCGCGACGAGTAGCCCGCGCCGAACGAGAGCGAGCCCGTCGGCTTCTCCACGACTTTCACGCCGAGATCCATCTGGTCGGGGTAGTCGGTGTTGACCGGCGCGATCTCCACCTCTTCGAAGAAGCCCAGCCGCTCGAGGCGCGCCTTCGAGATGTCGACGGCCGCGGCGGAGTAGAGCTCGCCCTCGACGATCATCAGCTCGCGGCGCACGACCGGGTCGATCGTGGTCTTGTTGCCGGTGATGTCGATCTCGCGCAGGAACGAGAGCGAGCCCTTCTTCACGTCGTACGCGACGTCGATCGTCTTCTCTTCCGGATGCACGCGGGTCTGGGGCTCGACCTTGGCGTTGAAGAAGCCGCGGTCGGAGTAGTTGTGCTCGAGGCGCTCGCGATCGTCGTCGAGCAGGCTGCGCGAGAACACCTGCCCTTCCTTTAGCTGCAGCGCCTGGCGCAGCAGCTCCTTGTCGATCGTCTCGTCGCCCTGCATGTCGATCGCGCCGACCTTGAACTGGTCGCCCTCGCGCACGCGCACCGTGACGACGAGGCCCTTCTTCGTCGCCTCGACCTCGGGATCGCCGATCTCGGCCTGGATGTACCCGTTGTCGAGGTACTTCTCGCTGACCGTCTTCAGGTCCTGCTCTAAAATCGGCTCGGAGTAGCGGCCGGACTTGTCGAAGTAGGTCCACAGGATCGTGAACCACTTCCACTCCTTGGTCTTGAACTTCTCCATCAGCTCTTCGTCGCTGAAGGCCTTGTTCCCGACGAAACGAATCTTCTCGAGCTTCGACTTCTCGCCTTCCTCGACGACGAAGTGCACTGCCACGGCGTCGGCAGGCAGCTGCTCGATCTCGAACTTCACGTCGGCGAGGTAGAAGCCCTCGGCGCGGTAGAGGCCCTGAATGCGCTGCACGTTCTCGGTGAGCAGCGGGTAGTCGAGCGTCGAGCCCGTGGTCAGCGTGAGGTTGTCCTTGATCTTGTCGCTGTCGACTTCGTCGTTGCCGGTGACGGAGACCTGCCGAACGATGGGGTTCTCTTCGACCGCGAACGTGATCGCGACGCCGCCGGCCACCTCGTCCTGCAGCACGCGCACGTTCTTGAAGAAGCCGAGCGAGTAGATCTCGCGGACATCGCGCGCGAGGCGCGCCGCGCTGAGCTGCCCGTTCACGGCGGTGGTGATGCGCGCGCGGATCGCGGCTTCCTCGATGCGGCGGTTACCGCGCACGCGCACCTCGGCGACGCGCGAGCCGGCGGTCGCCTGCTGCTCGCCACCCGGGACGATGCGGGCGATCTCGACGACGCGGAACACGATGTCGATGCCGCGCTCGCTCTGGCTCGACTCGACCGTGGCAGTCGCGAAGCCAGGCTGCCGCCCGAGCAGCTCCGCGTCGGCGCGCGCGACGTCGCCGTCGAACGGCTCGCCGACCTGGGTCTCGATCAGCGCCTTCGCGGCGAGCTCGTCCGGGACGCCCTCGATCTCGATGCTCGCGACGCGCGGCCGCGCGGCGCGCCCGCCCACCACCTCGGCGATCTGGAGCGCGAGGTCGCCGATGCGGTCGAGCAGCTGATCGTCGCCGCTCGCTGCGGCGTCGAGCGTGGTCGCCGCGCCGCCCGCGGCGGGCGCCACGCGTAGGTCGAGGCTGTACTGCCCAGCGAGCTCGGTCAGGCTGCCCGTGATCACGAAGCGCGCACCGCGCTCGAGCGCGATCGCGCGCAGGCCGGGCTCGGAGCCCGTCGCGTTCTTGTACGGGTCGGTCGCGGCGTCGCGCTCCAGCACGTCGACCGCGCCGGTCGCTTCGAGGCGGGTCGTGAGCAGATCCGCGAGCGAGGCTTCGAGGTACCCGAGCTGGCGCGCGCTGTGCACCTGGAACGGGAGCACGATCACGCGCGCGCTCGGCTCGCGCGCCGGCTGCGCGGCGACCGGCAGCGCGGCGACCAAGAATGCGAGCGCCGCCGCGAGGGCGCGCGTCAGCAGGGGATGGACATGGCGCTCGGCACCCAACGTGGGCCGTCCTCCTGTGTTGGGTCCGGAAAGCTCAGCAAGCAAGGCGCGCAGCGAGGCGGAGTGCCCGAAGCCGAGCGGAGTCGAACAGTGGCTCGGACGCACGATACGTCGTCGCTGTCCGGTGCTCGCGCATCCTGAGGCGTCTCCTACTTCGAGTCTCGGACCCCGCAGCCAGCGGGGCGGTTTTGTTTGGCAGAAAAATCTGAGCCGCGGAGGTCCAACCCAGGGCCGAGCGAGACGTCACTCATCTCGCACGCGAATCGAAGCCCACGGCGCGGCCGGCCCCGAAGCGGCGCGCACTCTAACCGGGTGGGTTTTCGCGAGCAATCGGAATCGCGAGAGAATTCGGGGCGTTAGCGCGTGCGGAGCGCTGCTCTCGGAGCGCACTACAGCGCCGCAGGCTCGAGCTTCCCCTCTCGCACGACCAGCGCGCGGCCCATTCGCCGCGCCAGCTCATAGTTGTGGGTCACCACGACCAGCGCCGTGCCGCGCGCGCGGTTGAGGCCGAGCATCAGCTCGTGCACGCGCTCGCCGGTGTCGGGATCGAGGTTGCCCGTGGGCTCGTCGGCGAGCACGAGCGCGGGATCCATCACGAGCGCGCGCGTCACCGCCACGCGCTGGCGCTCGCCACCGGAGAGCTTGCCCACGCGCTGATCGATGCGGTGCCCGAGCCCGGCTTCCTCGAGCAGGCCGCCAGCCTTCGCGCGCAGCTCGGCGCGCGGCAGGCCTGCGAGCAGGCCCGGCATCATCACGTTCTCGAGCGCGCTGAACTCCGGCAGCAGGTGATGCAGCTGGAAGATGAAGCCGAGCGAGCGGCCGCGGAAGCGCGCGAGCTCTTCGGGCGGCTTCGCGAAGGCGTCTTCGCCCTGAAACAGCACGCGCCCGCTGGTCGGGCGATCGAGCGTGCCGAGCACGTGCAGCAGCGTCGACTTGCCCACGCCCGACTGGCCGAGGATCGCGACGGTCTCGCCGGGCGCGACCGCGAGCTCGAGCTCGCGCAGGATGTGCAGCTCGCCGTTCGGTGTCGCGAACGACTTCGAGAGCGCGATGGCTTCGAGGATCGCGCCCATCACTCGGCCCGGAGCGCTTCGGCGGGATCGAGCTTCGAGCCGTGGCGGCTCGGCAGCAGCGTCGCGCCGAGCGCCAGCACCATCGCGATCGCGACCACGATCGCGACCTGCCCCGGGTCGATCTCCCACGGCAGCGTGCCGAACTGGTAGATCGTGGCGGGCAGCACGTCGATGCCGGTGATGGTCTCGATCTGCGCCTGCACCCACGGCAGGCGGGTCGTCACGGCGATGCCGGCGACGACTCCCGCGGCGGTCCCTAACAATCCGATCAGCGTGCCTTCGATCGCGAAGATGCGCTCGACCGCCGAGTCGGTCGCGCCCATCGTCTTCAGAATCGCGATGTCCGCCGACTTCTCCATGATCATCATGATGAGCGTCACGACGATCGCGAACGCCGCGACGACCATGATCATCGTGAGCAGCACGAACATCATCACGCGCTCGGTCTTCAGCGCCTGGAAGAACGCAGGGAAGAACTCCTTCCAGTCGCGCGCGAAGTAGGGGAAGCCGAGGCCTTCTTGCAGCTGCGCGGCGACGCGGCCCGAGCGGTAGAAGTCGGTGGTGCGCACCTCGATGCCGTCGACGATGTCGCCGGCTTTGCGGAAGTCGCGCGCGGCTGCGAGGTCGACGAAGGTGAAGACCTCGTCGTATTGGAAGAAGCTCGTCTGGAACACGCCCGCGACGCGGAAGCGCTTGAGGCGCGGGCCGGGGCCGAGCGGCGTGGGCGGCCCGCCGAAGGGCGAGATCACGACGATCGAGTCGCCGGGGCCGACGTTCGCCGTCGCGGCCAGCTGGCTCCCTAACAAGATGCCGGGCAGGGGCACGCCGTCTGCGCTTGGCTCGGGTGCGAGGTGCGCGAGCGCGTCCTCGGAGCCGTAGAGCAGATCCTCCTGCAAGTCCGTCACCTGCGTGATGCGCTGCGGATCGATGCCGCGCACCTTCACGCCCACGATCTCGCCGTGCGGCCCGCGGATCATGCCCTCGGCATCGAGGAACGGAGACGCGCCCACGACGTCGGGGTGCTTCAGGATGTCCGCGATAACGCCCTCGTAGCGCTCGATCGGAAGGCCGCGTCCGTCGAAGACGGTGAGGTGCGCGCGATTCCCGATGATCTCTTCGCGCCACACGTTCTCGAAGCCGTTCATCACGGAGAGCACGGTGATGATCAGCCACACGCCCGCGGCGACCCCGGCGACGCAGATGCCAGTGATGACGGAGATGAACGTCTGCCGGCGCTTGGCGAACATGTAACGCCGCGCGATGAACCACTCCGCGCTGCCGCGCGCGCCGAGGAACCCCGCCGCCGCGAGCGGCGCGAGGCCGAGCGCGACCAGCGCGGCGAACGCGATGCCCGCGAGTGCGCCGAACGCGCCGAGATCGGGCCGCGACTCCGGGAGCGCGAGCGCGATCGGCACGCCCACCGCGAGCGCGCCGGCGAGCAGCGCCGCGAGCGTCTCGTCGACGCCGGCCTCGGCTTCGCCTGCGCGCTGGCGGCGCACGCGCAGCGCGAACGCGATCACCGCTGCGAGCGCCGCAGGCGCCGCGACGTAGCCGAGTTGATCGAGGCAGCCGGCGTAGACCGCGAACGCGAGGCCGAGCACCACGATCGCGACGTAGGCGAGCGCGCGCGGCGGTACGAAACGCAGCAACGCCGCAACCAGGCCCTGCGCGACGACGACGACGCCGAGCGCACACGCGGCGAAGAAGAGCCACGATTGCCAGAGCCCGGGCCACTCGATGCCGAGGCCCTCCACGAACTCCTCGTCGGTGCCGAGCAAGCCTAACAAGGCGGCCCACGCGAGCGTGACGAGCACGAGGTGCAGCCAGCGCTTGCCGCCGCGCGCGAAGCGTTCGAGCACGACGACGGCGGAGCCGAAGAAGAGCAGCGCGTTCGCGGCGATCGCGAGCAGCAGCGCGACGATGAAGGTGAGCGCGAAAACCCCGAGTGCCTGCGCGAGCAGCGAGGTCTGCGCCGCGTCGACGCTGTTCACTTCGCGTCCGGCCGCAGGTGCGGGAACAGGATCACCTCCCGCAGGTTCGGCGCGTCCGCGAGGATGCGCACGAGCCGATCGACGCCGACGCCGAGGCCGCCGGTCGGCGGCATGCCGTGCTCGAGCGCGATGAGGAAGTCCTCGTCCATCGGGTGCGCCTCGGCGTCGCCGGCGGCGGCGTCCTTGCGCAGCTCCTCGAAGCGCGCGCGCTGGTCGTCGGGGTCGTTCAGCTCGCTGAACGCGTTCGCGAGCTCCATGCCCGCCATGAACAGCTCGAAGCGCTCCACGAGCCGCGGATCGTTTGGGTCGCGCTTCGCGAGCGGCGAGAGCTCGGTCGGGTGGTGCGTGATGAATGTGGGCTGAATCAGCTTCGGCTCGACGCGCTCGCTGAAGATCTCGTCCACGAGCAGCGCCCAGGTCGGCGCGTCGAGCCGCTGGATGCCCGCGCGCGCCGCCGCCGCGCGCAGCTTCGCGAGATCGTTCTCGGCGAGGATGTCGATGCCCGTCGCGTCGCGAATCGCGTCCGTCATCGTGACGCGCCGCCACGCGCCGCCGAGCTCGAGCGTGCCGTTGCCGTGCGGCACCGAGAGCGTGCCGAGCGCGGTCTGCGCGGCGTCGACGATCATCGCCTGCACGAGCTCCATCATGTGCGTGTAATCGGCGTACGCCTGATAACACTCGAGCATGGTGAATTCGGGGCTGTGCTTGTGGCTGATGCCCTCGTTGCGGAAGTCGTGGCCGATCTCGTACACGCGATCGAGCCCGCCGATCACACAGCGCTTCAAGTAGAGCTCGTCGGAGATGCGCAGGTAGAGGTGCTGGTCGAACTTCTCGTGGTGTGTGGAGAACGGCGTCGCGCTGCCGCCGCCGTAGAGCGGCTGGAGCACGGGCGTCTCGACCTCGAGGAAGCCGCGCGCGTCGAGCGTGCGCCGCAGCGAGGACGTGACCTTGCTGCGCAGCAGCGCGATCTCTCGCGCGCGCGGGTTCGAGAGCAGGTCGAGGTAGCGCTGGCGGTAGCGCGCTTCGACGTCGGCGAGGCCGTGCCACTTCTCAGGCAGCGGACGCAGCGCCTTCGCGAGCATCTGCGCGCTCTGCGCATCGAGCGTGAGCTCGCCCTTCTGCGTGCGCCACACCGTGCCTTCGACGCGCACGAAGTCGCCCACGTCGAGGCTCTTCACGAACGCGAACGTCTCCTCGGGCGTGATGCCGCGGCGCGCGCTCACCTGTAGCTGCGCGCCGTCGTCGCCGAGCGTCACGAACACGAGCTTGCCGAAGCTGCGCGCCGCGCGGACGCGGCCCGCGATCGCGGCGACGGGCTTCTCCGCATCGAGCTGCTCCGCGCTCTTCGCGTCGTGCGCTTCGCGCAGCGCGGCCACGCGCACGTGCGCGCCGGTGCGCGCGGGGAACGGGTCGAGGCCCGCGGCGCGCAGCTTCTCGAGCCGCTCGCGCCGGGACTTCAGCTCTTGGTCGCTCACGCCGTCGCTCCAGGTTTTCGCGCCGCCGCCTTCTGCAGGAGCGAGGCGCGAATGAACTCGTCGATCTCGCCGTCGAGCACGGCCATCGCGTTGCCGATCTCGACGTCGGTGCGGTGATCCTTCACGCGCTGCGTCGGATTCAGCGTGTACGAGCGGATCTGGCTGCCGAACGACACGTCCGCCTTCACGCCCGCGAGCGCCGCCTTCTTCTCTTCCTGCTCGAGCCGCGCGCGCTCGTGAAGGCGCGCACGCAGTACCTTCATCGCCTTCGACTTGTTCTTGTGTTGTGAGCGCTCGCTCTGGCACTGCACGACGATGCCGCTCGGGATGTGCGTGAGGCGCACTGCGGAATCGGTCTTGTTGACGTGCTGCCCGCCCGCGCCGCCCGACCGGTACGTGTCGATGCGCAGGTCCTTCTCGTCGATCTCGACCTCGACCTCGTCGTCGAGCTCGGGAACGATCAGCACGTTGGCGAACGCCGTGTGGCGGCGCGCCTGCGCGTCGAAGGGAGAGATGCGCACGAGGCGGTGCACGCCGTTCTCTTCCTTCAGGTACCCGAACGCGTAGTCGCCGCTCACGGTGAAGGTCACGCTGCGCAGCCCGGCTTCGTCGCCCTCCTGCGCGTCGATCAGCTCGACCTTGTAGTCGTGCTCCTCACACCAGCGCCCATACATCTTGAGCAGCATCTGCGCCCAGTCCGCGGCGTCGGTGCCGCCGGCGCCGGCGCTGATCGTCACGATCGCGCTGCCCGCGTCGTACTCGCCGCCGAGCATGCGCTGCAGCTCCGCGTCCGCGAGGCGCTTCTCCGCGAGCGCGAGCTTCTCGGCGGCCTCGCGCGTGGCTTCCGCGTCGTCGGCCTCGGCGGCGAGCTCGAGCAGCACCTCGGCGTCGCTCTGCGCGTCCTCGATCGCCTTGAGCCCCGCGAGCTCGCGCTCGACCGCGCGCTTCGCCGTCAGGACTTGTTGGGCTCGCTCGCGGTTGTCCCAGAGGTCGGGCTTGGCGGCGTCGGCGTCCAGGCGCTCGAGCCGCGCGCGCAGCGCAGCCTCGTCAAAGCCGCCCCCGAAACTCGTCGAAGCGCGCGCGCTGCGCCTTGGCCCGCTCGGCGAGCTCGGCGCGATCGAGTTGTTGGGAACTTCCTGCTGCGCTCATGATTTCTTGCGGCCTCGGATCAACGCGACGAAAGAGGCGAGCACCGTAGCGGCTGTGCAGAGGTGGGCGAAGAGGTCGCCGTGGCGGGTGTAGAAGGTTCGGCGCACAGGAGCCGAGGAAACGGCGACCGCTCCGTAAACGAGATCGCGCTCGAAGATCCTCGTTTGCGACTGCAAGCGGCCGTCCGAGTGGATCACCGCCGACACGCCCGTGTTGGCGGCCCGTACACCGGGGAGCCCCGTCTCCGCCGAGCGCATCGCGGTCATCGCGAGGAACTGGTACGGCGATCCGGTGCGCCCGTACCACGCGTCGTTGGTGATGCCCACGAGCAGCTGCGCGCCGTCTGCGGCGAAGCGGCGCACCAGATCTGGTAAGATCAGCTCGTAACAGATCGGGACGCCGACGCGAATCGTCGTGCCGTCCGCGAGCGGCACATCGATCGCGCGCACGCGATCGCCCTCGCTCACGTCGCTCGAGATCGAGCCCGTCGCGAGCGCCTTGACGAAGCGCCCCAAGAGCGGGCGCAGCGGCAGGTACTCGCCGAACGGCACGAGGTGCGTCTTGTCGTAGCGATCGAGCAGCACGCCTTCGTGCGAGAACAAGAAAGCGCTGTCGTAGTGCGCGGTCGGGCGACCTTGCGCGTCGAAGTCGAGGCCCACTGCGCCGACGATCAGCGGCGTCCGCACCTCGCGCGCGAGCGAAGCGATGCGGTCGTGCAGGTCGGGGTACGCGAGCGGCGCCGGCACCGCGGTCTCCGGCCAAGCGATCAGCTGAGCGCCATCGGCGGCGGCGCGACGTGTTAGGTCCTCGTAGGCGAGCAGCGTTTCCTCGAACGCTCGCGAATCCCACTTGCGCCCCTGGTCGATGTTGCCCTGGAGCGCGGCGACCACGATCAGCCGTTCCGACGGGAGCGGGTCGTAGAGTTCGTACACGTAGTGGCGCGTGATCCGCGGGAGGGCGAGCAAGCCGAGCAACCCGACGTGGAGAGCGATCGCAACACCACCCGCCCAGCGCGCGCCGCGGCCTCGCGAGGCGACGAGCGCGCCGACCAACGCTGCGCCGAAGGTCAGCGCATAGACGCCGCCGCCAGCTGCGAGCGGGAGCAAGGAACTCTCGTGCCACGCATACCCAAGCCCGCCCCACGTGAAGCCGGTGAGCACCCACGAGCGCAGCCACTCGAACGTCGTCCACGCCGCCGCGAGCAGGAACGGATTCGCGAGCCCGCGCTGCGCGAGCAGCGCCGCGACCCACGCGAAGCCCGCGATGAAGGGCGCGACGTAGAGCGACATGCCGAACGGCGCGAGCAGGCCGACGACGACGGGCGCGTGGCCGTAGACGACGGTGACGACGTACGCCCAGTGGAGCAGCGCCGCGTGCGCGAGCCAGCCCGCGACGAAGCCGACCTTGAGCGCGCGTGAAGGCGTGAGGCCGCGCAGCGCGACGAGCAGCAGCGCGGGCGCGGCGGGCGCGAGCACGAGGCCGAGGTCGAGCACGAACGTGTCGCCGAGCGGCTGCGGGAACGCGAAGAACGTCGCCGCCACGTACGCGAGCATCCAGCGCCAGGGCATCAGCGCACCGCCCTCGTCGGCACTACGCCACCGCCTTCCGGAGCGCGCGCTCTTTCGCCTGCATGCGCTTCGCGTCGCGCGCGATCTCGTGGTCGTAGCCGAGCAGGTGCAGCACGCCGTGAATCAGCAGGCGCAGCAGCTCCTCGTTCAGTGAGTGCCCGATCTCGCGCGCTTGCCGCGCGGCGACGCCGACCGCGATCACCACGTCCCCTAACAGCTCGCCGCGCCGCGCCGCATGCGCGCCTTCGAGCAGCGAGTAGGAGAGCACGTCGGTCGGGCCGCGCTTCCCGCGGTGCGCCTCGTTCAGCTGCGCGATCGCGTCGTCGCTCACCAGCGCGAGCGAGAGCTCCGCTCGCGGCAGCGCGAGCGCGGCGAGCACTTTGCGCGCGCGGCGTGCGAACAGGCGCTGGTCGAAGCGCGGCGCGCCGCGCGGCGGGCCCGCGACGCGCACGCTCATTTCGCACCCGCGCCGCCCTCGCTGTCGCCGTTCTCGCCGCGCGGTTGCAGCAGCCCCGCGGCGCGGCGGTCATACGCGCGCACGATCGACTGCACGAGGGGATGCCGCACCACGTCGAGGTCGGTGAACTGCATGAAGCCGATGCCGTCGATGTCGCGCAGCACGTCGAGCGCGTCGACGAGCCCGCTGCCTTGATGACTCGGCAAGTCGATCTGCGTGATGTCGCCCGTGATCACTGCCTTCGAGTCGTAGCCGAGGCGCGTGAGGAACATCTTCATCTGCTCGGGCGTCGTGTTCTGCGCTTCGTCGAGAATCACGAACGACTCGTTCAGCGTGCGGCCGCGCATGAACGCGAGCGGCGCCACCTCGATCACGCCGCGCTCCATCAGTCGCTGCGCTTTCTCGAAGTCCATCATGTCGTGCAGCGCGTCGTAGAGCGGGCGCAGGTACGGGTTCACCTTCTCGGCGAGGTTGCCCGGCAAGAAGCCGAGCTTCTCGCCCGCCTCCACGGCCGGCCGCGCGAGGATCACCCGCGCGATCTCCTGGCGGTTGAGCGCGGCGATCGCCATCGCCATCGCGAGGTACGTCTTGCCGGTGCCGGCGGGCCCGATCGAGATCACGACATCGTGCTGCTCGATCAGGTCGAGGTAGCGGCGCTGCGAGAGATTCTTCGCGGCGATGCGGCGGCGCGAGCCCACGTGCGAGAGCACGTCGCTGTAGACCTCGCGCAGCGGCGTGCCGGGCACCGTCGCCACGTCCTGGATCGCGCTGTGCACGTCGCTCGGCGCAACCTCGCGGCCCTCGCGCACGAGCCCGTACAGCTCTTCCAGCACTTGGCGGCCGAGGCGCACGCGATCCTCGGCGCCCGACAACCGCACCTGATTGCCCCGCGCGTGCACGGCGATCCCGAGGTCCTGCTCGACGATGCGAAGCGTTCGCTCGCGTTCCCCGTACAAAGTCGAGGCGAGTTGGTTGTCGTCGAAGACGAGGGTCTGACGACTGGTGGCCTCGTGCGCGCTCAGTGGGGTCGCTCCGTCGTCGTAACCGCTACTCCTCGGGCATCAGCACCACGAAGTTGTCGCCGCGGTGCGCGAAATAGTATTCGCCGGGGTTTGCGGTCGCCATCGCGCCGGGCACTTCTGCGAGAGCCGTCGCAATGTCCTTCGGCCACGCGCCGTGCGCGAAGCGATACGCCTCGACGGCGGCCCGCGCCCGTGCGCGCGCAAAGGCGGCGTCGCCCTGCTGCGCGAGCGCAGCGCCCGCCGCGAGCTCGGGGCGCTCGCGGCTGTCCGTGGCGAGCCCGGCCAGCGCCAATCCGAGGAGCACGACCGGAATCACGGCCGAGGCCGACGCGAGCGACTCGAACAGGTCGAAGCGGAGCCGGGCGCGGACGCGCGCTGGCGCACTCACGCGCGCGAGCGGCTCGATCACGCCCGCGCGGCGCAGGCGCGAGATCCAGTAGACGCCGTCGAACTCGGAGATGCGCGCCAGATCCACCAAGCGCGCCCCGCTCGCTCTTCCGTCGATCCCCTCGAAGATCCGCCGCGCGAGCTCGATGCGCTTCGGCGACTCGCCCTCGGCGCGCTCGCGGAAGACGTCGAACGCATCGCTGCGCTTCCACACTGTGTCGAGCGCGCGCGCGTCGGCGTCGAACGTGCGCCACTCGTCCACCATGCGCAGCGCATCCATCAGGATCTGCTCGGCCGGCGTGGCCGCGGCGGTGTCGCCCTCGCCCATCACGGGCTGCGCGGTGAAGTGGAACGAGCCCTGCGTCCAGCGCAGCAAGAGGAACATCGTGTTGTGCGTGAGCAGGTCGACCGCTTCCTGCACCTGCGCTTCGCCGAGGTCGCCGCGCGTCGTCAGCAGCGTGCGCAGGTCGCCCTCGCCGTCCTGCACCGCGCGCTCGAGCGCGAGCAGGCGCTCGGGCTTCACGAGACCGCTGCGCACCACGAGGTCGCCGAGGGCGGCGTGCTCGTAGGGGCCCATGGTCTCGCCCCACACCACGCCGCCGCGATCGAACGCGATTCGCACGCGCACGTTCTCCGCGGCGACGTCGAGGACGCCGGTCTTCTGCTGCTGGCCGATCAGCTGGAAGACTTCGCCGATGCCGAAGTCGCGGAGATTGCCGTGCAGCGCGACGCCCACGTTAGTCCTCCACCTTCAGCAGGAAGGCTGCGGCGGTGGAGACTGCGTAGAGAACGGCCGCGACGACGAGCAGCGCCCGCACGAGCAGGCCCGGCAGCGCGCCGACGGCCAACGGATCGGCGGGCGCGGCGGCGATCGCGCCGAGCGCTGCGACGGCCAGAGCAAACGCGAACGTGGCGAGCCACGCGAGCAAGGGGCGCCCAAAGCGGAAGCCGGCGGCGCCCGGCACCACGAACGCGAGTGCGGTGAGGAGTGCCTCGCTGCGCGCGCGCTGCCGCTTGAGGCGGGCGAGCTGCGCCACGCGCTGCGACGAGTCGCCCACGCCGGAGCGCAGGGTGCGCGCGAGGTCGGCGTAGAAGTCGCGGGGACCCGCCGTGCGCTCGAGCGCGACGCCGCCCGCGATGCCGAGAGCGAGCACGACTCCGAGCAGCCCGAGCGCGCCCGCGAGCGAGTCCGCCGCGAACCCGCGCACCACACGCGCGCGCAGCGCACGCGCGAGGCGCGCCGGAGCGCCGGTGTCCGCGGTGCGCGCGAACACGGCTTCGACCGAGACCGGGATGTCGGCGACGAACGGCCGATCGCCATTCGTCGCGAGATCGGTGAGGCGCGCGACCACCTCCGCGTCGATCCCCTGCGCGATCGACAGCGCGCGGTCTTGATCGTCGAGGCGCACCGCGCGGCCGTAGGCCTGCGCGAGGTTGAAGTACGCGACGGGAGCGGGAGTCAGCTTCACCGCCTGTTCGTAGTGCGCGATCGCGCCAGGCATGTCGCCGAGCCGGAACGCGACGTTGGCCGCGTTGTTGCGAACGTCGCCGAGATCGCGCTGCTTCAGCGCGCGCGCGAAGTAGTCGCGAGCAACGAGTAGATCGCCCGACCGCTTCTGGTGCAGCGCAACCGCGCGAAGCGCGAAGGGATCGCGCGGCGCGGCTTGCAGGACGAGACCGAGATCCGCCGGCGTGCCCAGCCCGGCTTCGAGGCGATGCGCCGCCACGGCCACGGGGTCCGCGCTAAGCGCGACGCGCCCGAGCGCCTCGCGCTCGCTCGCGTGGAAGATCGCGAAGACGGCGAGCGCAGCGGTGAGCGCGACGGTGCTGCGCTTCACGAGCCCGCCGTGCGCCGCGGCAACCCCTGCCAGGCCGACCAGGGCACCGAGCGGCCCGGCGACCCAGCCGAGCGCGAGCACGCCGGCTGCGAGCGCCGCGAGCGAGACCGGTCCGTCCCACGCAACGCGCGTCGATCCGAGGCCATGGAGCAAGTGCGGGAGCGACGCGATCGCGCCGAGCAGGCTGAACCCCAGCGCCCACAGGAACGCCAGCCTCGCGCCGGCGCCGAACGCGGCGGCGTCCATCCATGCGCGGGCCTCGAGGTGCCCCGGAATCGCTGCGAGCGCCGTCAGAATCGCCGACACGGCTGCGCGCGGATCGCCCGCACCGAGGTGCGCGGAGGCGAGCGCGGCATGCGCCGCCGGCAAGGCGGGTGCGAGAGCCACCGCGTCCAGCGCGCGCTCGACCGCATCCTCCGTGCTGCCCGAGAAGACGAGGCCGCGAGCGGGGCCTTCGAGGGTGCGCAGGCCGAGATCGAGTCCCGCGCGCTGCGTGCGCGCGACCTTCTCTTCCGGCTTCTGCGATCCGAGCCGCCACGACCGATCGACGCTGCCGCGCGCGGGGTCGCGCGCCGAAAGCTCGCCGGGGAGCGCGGGCGGCCAGGGCGACGCGACTCGCGGGGGCGGCGCAGGCGGAGGTGCGGGCACCGGGTCGGCGATCGCGGTCGCCGGCCCCGTCGGAACTTCGGCAGCGAGCTCCGGCGCAGCGAACACCGCGCGTGCGCCGAAAAGGCACACGGCGATCAGCGCTGCCGCACACCGGTTGCCGCCGCTCGAGACGCGCAAATCCCCTTGCCTCCGCAGGGAGGCTGATCGGTGGCCCGCGGGGCGCGCTGGAGTGCGGCGCGCGCAAAACGGCTCGCCTATGTTGCGCCGCCTTTTCGGCCGGCCCGAGCGCTGGCCCCGACGCGGCGCCCGCCGCCGCGAGCCGAATCGATCGATCAAGGAGATTTGCCGTGGCCAATCACAAGTCCGCTGAGAAACGTGCTCGCCAGGCCGAGCGCCGCCGCGCCCGCAATCGCGGCGTCACGAGCGCGCTGCGCACGCGCGTGAAGGCGCTGCGCGAGGCGATCGCCAGCGGCGACAAGGCGGCAGCCACCGCGAGGCTGCGCGATGCCGAGAAGGCGCTGCGCCAGGCGGCGACCAAGGGCGTGATGAAGAAGGAGACCGCGAGCCGCCAGGTCTCGCGCCTCGCGAAGGCCGTGCACAAAGTCGCTTAGCGCGGCGCGGCGAAGCCGCGCCGGGCGGCCCTGTGGCCTGGAGGGAGCTGGGCGTTCCGGGGCGGCTCGTTGGGAGCGGCGTGCGGCCTGTGAGCGGCGTGGCCGCCGTTTTTCTTGGGCGTCGCTCGCCTCCGAGGACTCCGGCTCGCTGCGCGCCGCGTTATGCAGCGTGCCTTCGCCTGCTTGGGCGCTCGCGGCTTGCGGTTTCCATCGAGCCCGCGTTTCGTCGTCAGGTGCAAGGGGATTGGCTGGGCTGCCGCTTCGCTCCTAGATCCGCTGTTCTCCTAGCTCCGCGGTTGTTAGGCCGAGAGTCCTAGGACGAGGCGTTCGAGCGCGAGGCCCTGGGGGATGGCGCCGGCGCCCTTCAGGACTTCGTCGACTTCGTGGATGGCGCGCAGGCAGGAGACGAGTCGCGTGGGGGTGTAGCGGCGGGCCTGGCGCTCGAGCTTCTGCACGACGAAGGGCGGGCCGGCGGGTGCTTCGCCCGCGCGGGTGCGCGCGAGGCGGCGGAAGTGGGAGGCGAGCGCGCCTAACAACACGGGCGCGGGCGCTCCTGCCGCCAGCATGCGGCCGAGCAGGCCGAGCGCGTCGGCGCTGCGGCCTTCGCCGATCGCGTCGGTGAGATCCCAGATCGGCTCCTCGGCGACCGCTGAGATCGTCTCCTGCACGTGGGCGCGAGTGATCTTCGCGCCCGGGCCCGCATAGAGCGCGGCCTTCGCGAGCTCTTGGCGCAGCGCGAGCAGATTCGGCCCGACGGACTCGGCGAGCAGCTCGGCCGCGCCGGCGTCGAGCGAAACGCCCTGCGCCTTCGCCTCCTCGCGTAGGAAGCCTTGCGCCTCGCGCGCGTTCTTCGGCGGATCGCACGCGACGAACGCGGCGGGCTCCGCGAACGCCTTCACCCACTTCGAGCGCCGGTCGATCTGCTCGGCGACGACGACCAGCACGCACGTGTCGCTCGCCGCGGCGTCCGTAACGACTCCGGCGAGCGCCTCCGCCAGCGCCTCGCCCTTGCCGCCCTTGCGCGCCTCGGGCTCGCGCAGCACGACGAGCCGCTGCTTCGCGAGCATCGGCAGCGAGCGCACGGCATCTTGCAGCTGCCCCGGCGTGGTCTTGTCGCCCGCGAGCTTGTCGACGTCGAAGTCGCCGCCGTCCTCGCCGAGCGCGGCGCGCCGGATCGCGGCGAGCGCGTCGTCGCGCAGCAGCGCCTCTGCGCCGGCGAGCAGGTAGGCGGGGCGAACGCGTCCGCCCGCGAGCTCGCGCGCGAGCTCCGCCGGCGTCACGGCGCGATGCGCTCGAACAGCGCGTCGTGGATGCGACCCGCGAGCAGCCCTGCGAGGCGGCGCAGCGCTTCTTCGCGGTGCGTGCGCTCCACCTCGACGTCGGCGCTCGCGACGTAGCGCTCCGTCTCGATCTGCGAGCTCGCGTCGAGCGGCACGACGGTGCCGTCGCGGCGCGTGATCTTCACGGCGAGCGTGAGCTCGAGCTCGTACTCGAGCGCCAGCGCCACGGAGGAGAAGCTCTTGCGCGCGACGCCGAGCCTCTGCACGGCGCCCGAGATCACGAGGTCTGCACGGGCAGGCTCTTCCACCATTCGCAGCGCGCCGCGGCGCAGGAACTCGCGCGCGAGCGCGTCCGAGACGAGCGTGTCGAGGCCGGGCTCGAAGCTGTCGTTGCGCAGCGCCACGAGCGCGACGGTCTTCGCGTCGCCGAGCGCGTCCGCGTAACGCACGGGCGTGTAGCCGCAGCCGAGCGCGGCGCTCGCGAGCGCGAGGGTCGTGAGAAGAGTGCGCCGCTTCACGCCGCGCGGGTTAGCAGAGCCCCCTCGCCGTCGCGACGCGCTCCTCGCCGCCGCCGGCGCGCAGCGCCGCCCGCTGCATCGCCGGGCACCACGCCGGCGCGAGCTACTCGGAAAGCTTCAGAAGTGCGCGCGCGACCTGCAACACGCGATTCGCCTGGATCGGCTTCGCCAAGTACTCGTTCGCGCCGAGCGCGAGCGCGCGGTCGCGATCCTCCGAGGCGCCTTCGGTGGTGATCACCACGATCGGCATCGTCGCGAGGTCGGGCTCCTGCCGGATCAGGTGGATCAGCTAGCGCGCGCGTCTGCACCTGTGCACCGCGCGCAGCGGCGGCGCGCGCGAGCACGTCCCAAGCGCGATCGGCGGCGGTCATCACGCGGCCTCGGAGCGCAGGCCGGCGCCGACCGCGCTGCTCACGAGGGCGGCGACGTCGAGCACGAGCACGGCGGCCTGATCGCCGAGCTCGGTGGCTCCGGCCACGCCGCGCACGCTGCGCACCGGGCCCTGGATCGGCTTGATCACGGAATCCCGCTGGCCTTCGAGCCGATCGACGAGCAGCGCGAGGCGCGCATCGCCGAGGCCGAGGATCACCGCGAAGGGTTTGTCCGCACTCGCGGCGCCGCTCGTGACGGAGAACTCCTCGCGCAGGCGCAGCACCGGCAGCGCTTCACCGCGCAGCGCGAGCAGCTCACGCGAGCCGCTGCGCTGCAGCGCGTCCGGCTCGGGGATCAGCACCTCGCGCACGCTGTTGAGCGGGATCGCGTAGCGCTCGCCGCCGACGCCCACGACCAGCGCTTGGATGATCGCGAGGGTGATCGGCAGCGTCAGCGTGACGACCGTGCCCTTGCCGAGCGTCGAGTCGATCGAGGCGATGCCGCCGAGCGCCGACACGTTCGCGCGCACCACGTCCATGCCCACGCCGCGGCCGCTGGTCTCGGTGACTTCGCTGCGCGTCGAGAGACCCGGCGCGAACACTAGGTCGAGCAAGTCGCGCTGCGTGAGCTGCGCGTCGGCGGAGATGAGGCCGCGCTCGATCGCGCGCGCACGCACGCGGGCGGTGTCGATGCCGCGCCCGTCGTCCGCGACGCTGATCACGACGTCGTTGCCGCGCTGCGTGGCCTCGATGCGGACGTGACCGTGCTCGGGCTTCCCGGCGGCAACGCGCTCCTGCGCGCTCTCGAGCGCGTGGTCGAACGCGTTGCGGACGATGTGCATCAGCGGATCGACGAGCTGCTCGACGATCAGCTTGTCGAGCTCGGTGTCGGCGCCCTTGATCTCGAGCTGCGCGTTCTTGCCGAGATCGAGCTTGAGGCGCCGCGCGACGCGAGAGAGTTTGTCGAAGACCTGCCGCAGCGGAACCATGCGCACTTCGATCACGCTGGCCTGCAGGTCTTGCAGCTTGCGATCGAGCGCCTTGTGGATCTTGTCGAGCTCGGCGCCGAGCTTCGCCGCGTGGGTGTCCGCCGCGAGCTTGCGCGCGAAGGCCGCGAGCGCGCCGCGCTCCTGCGCGAGCTCGCCCACGAGGTTCATCAGCTCGTCGAGCTTGCGAATGTCGACGCGCACCGTGTCGCTGATCGAGCGCAGCGTCGCGGCGTCCGCGTCCGTCGCTTCGCGCGGCGAGCCGGGGCGGTCGGCGAGCGCGATGTCCGGCTCGCCGACGGCGGGCGCCGCCGCCGGGCTCGCGCTCGGCTTCGCCACCGGCTGTGCCGCGGCGCGGCGTGGGCTCGCAGGCGCGGCCGAGCGGGTGCCTGCGCGCGCGGTGTGAATCGCGCTCGGCTCGAGATCGAGGCGGCGCGCGAGCGTCGCCGCGTCGAGGTCGGTCGCGGCGAGCAGCGCGAAGCGAATCTCGCCGGGATTGCCGTCGCCCGGGGAAGGCAGCGTCGAGAGCAGCTCGCCGACCTCGCGCAGCGCGGTGCCGATCTCGGAGAGCCGCTCCTCGAAGCTCGCGAGCTCGAGCACGGCCGTGATCACGTAGATCGCGCGGCCGCGCTGGAGGTTCTCCCGCAGGCGGTGCTCTTCGTACTCCGTGAGCGCGCGCAGCAGCGCCGGCGGCGCATCGAGCGCATCGCCCGTCGCCGCTTGCGGCGCAGGGGCGCCCGAGCGCCACGCGTCGATGCGCGCGAGCAGCTGCGCCACTGCGTCCGCGAAGCCGGGCGCGAGCGCGCCCGCGGCGAGCTGCTCGAGCGCGCGGCCGAACAGCGCCACGGCCTCCTCGAACAACGCGAGCCCGTCGGCCGTCACGCGCGCGCGGCCGAGGCGCCAGGCGTCGAGCAAGTCTTCGGTGCGGTGCGTGAGCTCGGCGAGCGCTCCGAGGCCGAACAGCCCCGAGAGGCCCTTCAGCGAGTGCGCCGAACGAAACAGGCGGTTGAGCACGTCGGGCGCGATTTCCTCGTCAGCCGTCGCCGACTCGAGGCAGAGCGCGAGGTCGTCGCGCATGCGCTCGAGAATCTCCTCGGCCTCCGAGAGAAACTCGCGCTCGGCTCGCGCCGCGGGCGTCGACTTGTTACGGCGCGCCGCCATCTCAGCCTCTCGCTCCGGGCAGCAGGTCCTCGACGACGCGCAGCAGCTCCTGCGCGGCGAACGGTTTCACGAGGTACGCGTTCGCGCCGAGCGCGAGCCCGCGGCGGCGGTCTTCCTCGCCGCTCTCCGTCGACACGATCACGAGCGGGACGCCGGCGTGGCGCGGGTCGCGGCGGATGAACGAGATCAGCTCGAGCCCGTGGATGTCGGGCATGTTGATGTCGGTGATGACGAGGTCGTAGGTCTGCCGGGGTAGGAGACGCAGCGCCTCGAAGCCGCTCGTCGCGAGATCAACTTTCAGCGCCTGGTCGCCCTCTTCGAGCGCTGCGCCGATCCACTCGCGCATGGTCTGCGAGTCTTCCACCACGAGTACGCGTCGCACCGCTCCCCTCCCAGCGCGCGCACTGCGCGCACTCGCGAGACTTCGGCCTCGGGAAGGCAATTCTTGAGGGAGTCCGCCGACTTCTGCGCGCTAGGCGCGGGCGCGACGCGGGTTCGCGAGGCAGGCCGAAATCGGGCTAGCGACGCCCGGCGGACAAAGCGTGGCCCGCGAGGGCGGCTGCCGCCCGGATCAGCGGGTGGCCGCGCCGGTCGTCTCGCTCAGTGCGCGCTCGAGCAGGCTGCGATCGAGCGCGAGCCCGGCTTCGTGGAGTACGACTTCGAGGGCCCCGGTCTCGGGCAGCAGGAGCCCGCCGGGCAGGTTGTCGGCGTAGAGGATCGCGACCACGCGGTTGGCGCTCTCGATCGGCGCGAGGAACGCCTCGCGCGGGATGTCGTTGCCGAGCATCACGCACAGGCGCTGATCGCCTTCGTCCGTGGGGCGGCCGCGCACCGGGGCGAGCGTGTCGAGGACGCGCCGCACCCATGCGGACTCGCGCAGCGGCAGCTGCACCTCGCGCAGCGCGGCGTCGTCGGGGCCGCCCACCTTCGCGAGGCCGAGCTGGGCGATGCCGGCGAGCGTCTCGTCGCGAACCATGAACAGCGCGACGCGCGAGAAGCTTTGCGCCGCGAAGCTGAGAACGTTCGTCAGCACCTCGCCTTGGTGGGCGCGCTCGCGCAGGCGCGAGCTGGCTTCGCGCAGGCGTGCGAGGTCGCCCTGCGGCAGCGCCGCGCGCGAGGGCGCAGGCTGAGTCGCGGCGAGCGAGCTCGCGTCGGGCAGAGCTTCGAGGGCCGAGCGCAAGGCAGCGGCGAGCTCGAGCCGCTCGGCGCCGCGCCGGGAGTCGGAGAGCGCGCCGTCCTTGGGGCGTTCGACGAATGCAGACGGCGCCGCGCCGGTGCGGCGGCGCGCCGGCGGGCGCGCGCCGGCGGGCGTCAGCACCACGATCGGGAGCCGAGGCGCTTGCCGTCGCAGGCGTGCCGCCACGTCGTACACGTCGCGCGCGCCGGAGATCGGATCGGGCGGCGCGTTCGCGCCGATCAGCACGAGCGGCAGCTCGCGCCGTAACAAGTATTGCCGGATGCGCTGGATGCCGAGCTCGGTGTGCTGGAAGGCGTGAATGCGCGCGTAGCCCGCGAGCGCAGACTTGACCCACTCGAGCACGGCGAGCGACGCATCGATCGCGATCACCGGCGGCGGCTGCGCGGGCGGCGCGGAGTCGGCGACGGGCTGCGGCTCGCTCTCGCGCAGCGACTCGTCGAGGCTCGGCGCAGGCGCGCTGGCACGCTGCGGCGCGGCTTCCACGCGCGGCGCCGGTTCGGGCTCGAACGTCGGCTCCGGCTCGATCTCGGCCGGCACGACGGGCTCCGCTTCCGCAATCTCCGCGGACAGCGCCTCCTCGACTGCCGCAGCCGCGGGCTCTCGCACCGCGGCGACGGGCGGAGGCGGATCCGCGAACGGATCGTCTTCGGGCCCGAGCGGCGGGGCCGCGACGGTGGCCGTGGAGTCGTCTTCGTCTTCAACGTTCTCGTCGCTCTCGCGAGCGCTCTCGAGGGCGAGGAACTGCGGGTTCAACCCGCGCGCGAGCGCGAGGTCGTCGGCGCCTGCGGCGCCCTCGCGCACCTCGAAGCTGAACTCGCCGGCGCGCCAGCGGAACATCGCCATGACCGCGTCGGCCACGGCCTGCGCGCGCAGCTCTTCGAGCGGATCGGTCTCGATCAGCGCGCGCTCGAAGAGCACCGACGACAGCGGCAGCGAGCGCTTGCGCGCCTCGCGCGCCGCGTCGGCGAGCGCGTCGACCTCGATCGCCTTGCGCCGGGCGAGCAGCTCGCGCAGATCCTGAGGGAGATCGCGCGTCGTCGCGACGCGCACGAGGCCGCGTTCGAAGACGATCTGGCCTTCGCCGACATCGCCGCGCAGCGCGAGCACTCCGGACTTCCCGGAGAGGTGCACGATCTGGAGGATGTCGCCGAGGCCCAGGTCCTCCAGGCTTCCGACGAGACTCATAGGCGGTCCATCGGCGCGTAGCTGTGCGAACTAAATGGGTGATCGGGCTTGCGATCCCCCGAGTCTCAGCGTTGCGCGGGGCGCCCGTTTCTCCCTCGCGGAGGCCGCGCGCGGCGTCGTCAGACCTGCGTCGCGCTCAGCGCGGGGCGTAGCCCCGGCGCCGCCGCACCGGCGATCGGCTGCGGAGGCTCTTCCGGGTCGGCGCGGTCGATGCGCAAGGCGACGCCGCCGGGGTAATGCCGCGGCGCTGCTGCGAGCGCCGCCTCTGCGCGGGTGAGCTCGGGCTGCGAGACGACGAGCGTGAGCCGCAGCGGCGCGGGCCGCGCGGCGAGGGCCGCGGCGACGCCTGCGAGCGTCGCGGCGATCGTGCGATCGAGCGCCAGGCGCGAGATGCGATCCGGGGCGATTGCCAGCGCGAGCGCGCCGACGCGCAGCTCTGCGGCGCGCTGCGTCGCGTCCTGCGCCCAGGCGCGCGCGCCGGCCTCGCCGAACGCGGCGGGATCGCCCGCGCCGCCTAACAACACCCAGCTCGCGCGCAGCCGGCCGCGCGCGGGCAACAGGAGCACGCCGCTGCCGCGAGCGGCGGCGGGCGCGCTCGCGGCGGCCCGCGCCGCGAGTCCACACAGTCGCCAGTCGAGCCACGCGGCGGGCCCGCGCATCGGCAGGCCCGTCGCGAACAGCGGCGCGGCGATCAGGTCGCACGGGACGCGCTGGAACGTGCGCGCATCGAGACCGACCGGCAGCACCACGCTCATCGCGGCGACTCCGCCGCCCGCGCGAGCGCGTCGAGCACGCCGTTCACGAAGCGCGGCGAAGCGTCGTCGCCGAAGCGGCGCGCCAGCTCGACGGCCTCGTCGATCGCGACTTCGCGCGGCGTGTCCGCGTACACGATCTCGTAGGCCGCGAGGCGCAGCACGTTGCGATCGACCGCGGCCATGCGCTCGAGCCGCCAGCGATGCGCGACCGCGGTGATGCGCGCGTCGATGTCGTCGCGATTCGACGCGACGCCGAGCACGAGCTCCTTCGCGAACGCCCGCGCACCGGCGGGCAGCTCGAAGTGCTCGGCGAGCGCCTCGAGCGAAGCCTGCGCGCGGGAGAGATCCGCCTCGCCGGACATGTCGGCGGCGTAGAGCGCCTGCAGCGCCGCCTCACGCGAGCGATGCCGCGGCGCGCTCTGCTTCGCGCTCACGACTCGACCTCGGGCGGCTTCGCGAGCGCGCGCACGAGGCGCGCCATCTCCACTGCCGCGAGCGCCGCCTCGACGCCCTTGTTCCCCTCGCTGCCGCCCGCGCGAGCGAGCGCGGAGTCGACATCGTCCGTGGTGAGCACGCCGAACGCGACGGGCACGCCGGTGTCGCGCATGACGGCGCCGACGCCGTCGGTGACGCCTTGGCACACGTACTCGAAGTGCGGGGTGCCGCCGCGAATCACGGCACCGAGCGTGACGATCGCGTCGTAGCGCCCGCTCTCGGCGAGCTTGCGCGCCGCGAGCGGAATCTCGAACGCGCCCGGGACCCAGGCGACGTGCACGTCGTCGCCGCTCGCGCCCCGCGAAGTCAGCTCCTCACGGCAGCCTTCGAGCAGCGCGGACGAGATCGGGTGGTTGAAGCGGCCGACGACCACCGCGAAGCGGAGGCCGGCTGCATCGCGATCGCTCGGGTAGGTGCGCACGTGGGTGAGACGCTCACGGTCGGAAGGTGGCGTGAACGTACAGATCCGAACCGAGGCGTCGCATGCTTCGCAGCTCGAACTGAGCACGATCCGCGAGCTTTGTGAGCCCGAGTGCGGCGACCGCAGGCCTGCCGTCGCCGCCGATCACACTCGGCGCGACGAACCAGTGCAGCTCGTCGACGAGCCGCGCGCGCAGCAGCGCCGCCGCGAGCCCGCCGCCGCCCTCGACCAAGATCTGCGTGAGACCTGCGCCTGCGAGCTGGGCGAGCGCGCGCTCGAGGTCGAGGTGCTTGCCGCGCTTCGGCGCTTCGAGCGTGCGGGCGCCGCGCGCCGTGCGCGCCGCGAGCGCGCGCGCGGGGTGGCCGTGTGCGGTGAGCAGCCACGTGCGGTCTGCGTAGGCGTCGCGATAGAGCGCAAGCCGCGGCGGCGTGGCGAGCGCGCTGTCGACGACGACGCGCACCGGCGCTCGCACGAGCTCGCCCGCAGGCGTGCGCACGGTGAGCGCGGGGTCGTCCGCGAGCGCAGTGCCGGCGCCCACCATCACCGCGTCGGCCACGTCGCGCAGCTGGTGCGCAAGTGCGCGCGCGGGCTCGCCCGTGATCCAGCGTGACTCGCCGCGCGCCGTCGCGATGCGCCCGTCGAGGGTCGCCGCCAGCTTCAGCGCCACCCACGGTCGGCCGCGCTCCTGCACGGAGAAGAAGCCGCGGTGCTGGTAGACGCACTCGGCGGCGAGCACGTCCGTCACGACCTCGATGCCCGCGCGGCGCAGCGCGCGAATGCCGCGGCCCGACACGAGCGGATGCGGATCGCGCGCGCCGATCCACACGCGCGCGATTCCGGCAGCGCGAATCGCGTCGGTGCACGGCGGCGTGCGGCCGTGATGCCCGCACGGCTCGAGCGTCACGGCGAGCGTGGCCCCGCGCAGCGCGCGCTCACCGTGGCGGCGCAGCGCCTGCCGGATCGCGCGCACCTCGGCGTGCGCCGAGCCCGGCGGCTGCGTCTCGCCCGCACCCAACACCTTCGCGCCTCGCAGCACGACGGCGCCCACCGCGGGATTCGGGAACGTGCGCCCCGACGCGCGGCGCGCTCGTGCGAGTGCGAGCTGCATGGCTTCTTCGGGGCGCATGGCTCGCCTAGCGGGATTCGTCTTCGTCGCGCGCAGCCAACGTCGCGAAGAAGGCTTCGTAGTCGGCGGGGCTCTTCCAGTCGTGAAAGACCGAGGCGAAACGCGAGGCTGCGATTGCGTCGACGGCGCTCAGCTCCTCGAGTGCGAGCTCGCCGACACGGCGCGTCGGCACCTCGGAGTCGCCCGTCTCGGCGAGCCTGGTCTCGATGCGGTCGATCATGTTTTGGATCGCGTCTTCGGAGATCGGCCGCTTCACCACGGCCTTCTGGATCGAGTGCTCGAGCTTCGCGCGGCTGAACTCTTCGCGGCGTTCGTCGCGCTTGATGATCTTCGGCACCAGCTCTTCGACGCGCTCGCGCGTGGTGAAGCGCCGCCCGCACTCGTCGCACTCGCGCCGGCGCCGAATCTCCTGACCCTCGCGCGTGAGGCGCGAGTCGATCACGCGATTCGACGGGTCGTTGCAGTACGGGCACTGCACGAGGCGCGACCTCCCTGACTACTGCTCGCGACGCCAGCGCGTCGGGTAGAGCGGGAAGCGCGCACAGAGGGCGAGCACGTCGGCGCGCACGGCAGTGCGTACCGCCTCGTCCGCCGGCGCATCCAGCACACGGGCGACGAGCCCCGCGATCTCTCGCATCTCGCCCTCGCGGAGGCCGCGCGTCGTCATCGCCGGCGTGCCGAAGCGCAGGCCGGAGGTGACGAAGGGCGTGCGCGTGTCGAACGGCACCATGTTTCGATTCGCGGTGATGCCCGCGAGCTCGAGCGCCTCCTGTGCCTTCCTTCCGCTCAGCTCGCGGCCGAGCAGCGAGAGCAGGAACAGGTGATTGTCCGTGCCGCCCGAGACGATCTTGAAGCCTCGCTGCGCCAGCCCGTCGGCCAGCACGCGCGCATTCGCGACGATCTGCGCGCAGTAATCGCCGAAGCTCGGCGCGAGCGCCTCGCGGAACGCGACCGCCTTCGCCGCGATCACGTGCATGAGCGGGCCGCCCTGCCCGCCCGGGAACACCGCGCTGTCGACGGCCTTCGCGAACGCGGCGTCGCACAGGATCATGCCGCCGCGCGGGCCGCGCAGCGTCTTGTGCGTGGTGGTGCCGATCAGCTGCGCTTTGCCGACGGGGCTTGGGTGATGGCCCGTCGCGACCAAGCCGGCAATGTGCGCGATGTCGGCGAACAAGAGCGCGCCGACTTCGTCGGCGATCTCGCGGAAGCGTGCGAAGTCGATCACGCGCGAGTACGCCGTCGCGCCGCACTGGATCAGCTTCGGGTGATGCGCGCGCGCGAGGTCGCGCAGCTGGTCGTAGTCGATGCGCTCGTCGCTCTCGCGCACGCCGTAAGGGACGATCTTGTAGAGCTGCCCCGAGAAGTTCACCGGGCTGCCGTGCGTCAGGTGCCCGCCGTGATCGAGATTCATCGCGAGGATGGTGTCGCCCGGCTTCAGCACGGCGCGGTAGATGCTCTCGTTCGCCTGCGAGCCCGAGTGCGGCTGGACGTTCGCGTGCTCGCAGCCGAACAGCGTCTTGGCGCGCGCGACCGCGAGCTCCTCGACTTCGTCGAGCACTTCGCAGCCGCCGTAGAAGCGCCGGCCCGGATAGCCCTCGGCGTACTTGTTGGTGCCGACGGAACCGACCGCTTCGAGCACGGCCTCGGAGACGAAGTTCTCCGACGCGATCAGCTCGAGGCCCTCCGCCTGCCGGCGCGCTTCGCGCCGCAGGATGTCGGCGACGATCGGGTCCGCCGCTTCGAGCGCGCCGTCGTGCGACTTCGTGAGCGTGTCGATCGCCGCGACGCGGCCGGCGTGACGCCCGCCCTCGAACGGCGTCGCGAGCCAGCGCTCGACGATCGCCCACGCCGTCGCGGGATCGGTCTTGTCGCCGGCGAGCGCGAGCATGTTCGCGTCGTTGTGCTGGCGCGCGACGGCGGCGGTGTCGGCGTCGTGCACGAGCGCGGCGCGGACGCGCGGAAAGCGGTTCGCGGTGTACATCACGCCGAGGCCGCTGCCGCAGATCACGATGCCGCGCGAGGCCGCGCCCGTGGAGACTGCGCGCGCCGCGGGCGCCGCGAACTCGGGGTAGCTCACCGAGTCGGCGCTGTTCGGGCCGTAGTCGACCACCGCGTAGCCCGCCGCTTCGAGCTTCTCGCGCAGCGCCTTCTTCAGCGCGAACCCACGGTGGTCGCCGCCCATCGCGATCACATCGGCCATCTTTGCGATCTCCGTTCGCCTGCGGCTCACTGCGCGCCGCGTCGCAGCCGACGCGGCTTGCTGCTTCAGGCTGTGTTGACTTCGCTCGCCTTCGGCTCGCTGCGCGTCGCAGCTGCGCTGCGACTTGCGGGCCTCTGTCATTAGGAATCCTTGCTGCCGAAAACCAACGCCGCGTTCACGCCGCCGAACCCGAAGCTGTTGCTCAGCGCGACGCGCACCCGCGCAGCGCGGGCCTTGTTCGCGACGTGGTCGAGCATGCATTCCGGGTCGGGCCGATCGAGATTCAGCGTCGGCGGCAACATACCCGTCTCGAGCGAACGCACCGTCAGCAGCGCTTCGAGCGCGCCGGCGGCGCCGAGCAGGTGGCCCGTCGCGCCCTTCGTCGAGGACACCGCGAGGCGGTCCGTGTGCGCGCCGAACACGTCCCGCAGCGCCTTCGCCTCCACCACGTCGCCCGCGGGCGTGCTGGTGGCGTGCGCGTTCACGTAGTCCACGTCCGTGGGCGCGAGGCCGGCGTTCGCGAGCGCAGCTTTCATGCAGCGCAGCGCGCCGCCGCTCTCGGGATCGGGCGCGGCCATGTGTGCGGCGTCGGCGGAGGCGCCGTAGCCGAGCAGCCTCGCGCGCACCGGCGCGCCGCGGGCGCGCGCGTGCTCGGCGCGCTCGATCACCAGCACCGCAGCGCCTTCGCCGAGCACGAAGCCGTCGCGCTCCGCGTCGAACGGCCGGCTCGCGCGCGCGGGCTCCGCGTTGCGCTTCGAGAGCGCCTGCATGTTCGTGAAGCCCGCGATCACGAGATCGACGACGGCGGCCTCGGTGGCGCCGACGACCATCGCGTCGGCCTCGCCCGCGCGTAACAAGCGAAGCGACTCGCCGATCGCGTGGGCGCCGCTCGCGCAGGCGGTCACGTGACACAAGTTCGGGCCGCGCAAGCCGTGGTGAATCGCGACCACGCCGGCTGGCATGTTCGCGAGAGTCATCGGGATGAAGAAGGGCGAGATGCGCGTCGGCCCCTTCTCGACGTAGATGCGGTCCTGCTGCGTGAGCGTGTGGATGCCGCCGATGCCGGAGCCGATCGCGACGCCGATGCGGTCGCGATCCACCGCGCTGCCCACACGCCCTGACAGCTGCGCGTCCGCGAGCGCCTCGCGCGCGGCGCACAGCGCGAGCAGGATCGCGCGGTCCATGCGGCGCAGCTCTTTGCGCTCCACCTCGCCGGGGTTCAGCTCGCCGGTCACGAGCCCGGCGATGCGCACCTCGAGCCGCGCGTCGAACTCTTCGGGCAGCGCCGCGATGCCGCCCTTCCCTGCGACGATCGCGTCCCAGGTCTCCGCCGCGCTCGTGCCGAGCGGCGAAACACAGCCGACGCCGGTGACCACGATTTCTTGCGCCGCTGACACGTGGTGCTCCGGCTCGATCGGAAGACGCCTACGAAGCGAGGCGTTCCTTGAGGTACTCGACCGCGGAGCCAATCGTCTGCAGGCGCTCCGCGTGCTCGTCGGGAATCTCGATGTCGAACTCTTCTTCCATCGCCATCACGAGCTCGACGATGTCGAGCGAGTCGGCGCCGAGGTCGTCGATGAAGTTCGCCTCGGGCACGACCTCTTCTGGCGTGACGCCGAGCTGCTCGACGATGATCGCCTCGACTCGCTTGGCGAGACCCGCATCCATGTTCGACCCCCTCTCGTCGTCCCCGGTGGCGGCAACCTACGCCGCAGCGCCGCTCGCCACCACCGCGTTCACTTCTTCCAGGGACGAAACGTTCGCCCGCTCGATCCCGCGCTCGATGCGTGCGACGAGGCCCGTGAGCACCGAACCCGGCCCAATCTCGATCACGCGCGTCACGCCGAGCGCCGCGAGCTGCTTGACCGACTCGATGAAGCGCACCGGCGCAGTGACCTGCTGCTCGAGCAGCGCGGGGATGCGCGAGCCGCTGGCATTCGGCGCGGCCTCGACGTTCGTGATCACCGGGACACGCGGGTCCGCGAACTTCACGCGCGCGAGCTCACCCGCGAGCCGCTCGGCCGCGGGCCGCATCAGCGCGCAGTGGAAGGGTGCGCTCACCGGCAGCGGCACCGCGCGCTTCGCACCGCGCTCTTTCGCGACGGCGATGGCCCGCTCGACGGCGCTCGCGTCGCCCGCGATCACGATCTGCTGCGAGGAGTTGTAGTTCGCGGGCGAGACCACGAGGCCCGTCTCCGCCGCTGCGGTCCGGCACGCCTCGTCGACGCTCGCCGGCTCGAGGCCCATCAGCGCCGCCATCGCGCCCTTCCCGGCCGGCACCGCCTCCTGCATGAAGCGCCCGCGCTTGTTCACGAGCACGACGGCGTCTTCGAGCGACAGCGCACCCGCGGCGACGAGCGCCGAGTACTCGCCGAGGCTGTGGCCGGCGACGAAACGCGGCGCGAGGGGAAGCTTCTCCTCGACGGCGCGCAGCAATGCGATGCTGGTCGTGACGATCGCGGGCTGCTGGATCTCGGTGCGGCGCAGCTCGTCCTCGGGTCCCTCGAAGCACAGCTTCGAGATCGAGAAGCCGAGCGCGCGATCCGCCGCCTCGAACACGGCGCGGGCGGCGGGCGACGCGTCGAACACGTCGCGGCCCATCCCGACCGCCTGCGAGCCCTGCCCGGGGAAGAGGAGCGCGAGCAACGCCCTACTCCTCGTCGTCGACCTTCAGCACCTGCCGCCCGTCGTACGTGCCGCAGAAGCGGCACACGCGGTGCGGCGCGCGCGGCTCGCCGCACTTCGGGCACGCGGCGCTAGCCGGGTTCGCGAGGTGGTGGTGGCTGCGGCGCATGTTCTTGCGCGACTTCGAGACTTTCTTCTTCGGGACCGCGGACATTGCTCTCTCCGATCGAGACTTAGGACTGAGGCGCCGGGCCTGGCCTTTTGAGCTTGCTCAGCACGGCAAACGGGGATTCGGGGCGGGACTCGGCACAGTTGCACGACTCGGCGTTGCGGTCCACGCCACAGCGCGGGCACAGCCCTTTGCACTCCTCCCGGCAAAGCGGCTGCATGGGCAACGCGAGCGAGATGACCTCTCCGATGAAGCGATCGAGCCTGATTTCCTGCCCGCGGAACCAACCCGTCTCCGCCTCGTCGCCCAGGTACACGCCATCGCTGGAGAGAGCTTCGGCGCCCTCGGGATCTGCAGGAACTCTGGCTCCGGCGGGCTCCAGCACGAGGCGGAAGGGCTCGCGGACCGGCGCACGATAGCGGCGGAGGCATCGGCTGCATCCGAGCTCGACCTCGCCGCGCACGCTCCCCTCGACCAGCACGTCCGCCGCCGCCCGATACGCCCGCCCCTCGATCGCGAGCGCCTCGCTCAGCCCCTCCCGCGGCGCCGCACCCCCCGCAAACCGCTCCCGAAACCACTGCGGCGTGGCCGTGAACTGAAACGCGACGGGCGTCTCGGTCAGCGAATCGATGGCGAGCTTCATGGCGGTTCTACCTAGCTACCTGCTCGAAACGAAGGTGAGCGGACCAACCCCGATCCCCAGCAAGCCGACCGAGCGAGCGACAGCTCGCTCAGTCGGCGCGCAGCGAGGCGGTCAACTCGTGATGCCACGATTCACCCAAACAGAGCCGAGCGAAGCCCACGAAGAACTGGATCCCCGACGAGGATTCGAACCTCGACTAGCAGAGTCAGAATCTGCGGTCCTACCGTTAGACGATCGGGGAACAGGCGGCGCAGAATAAGCCTTCGGAACGACCGCGCGAGGGGCTTTAGGCTGGCTTTCTCGCGCTCACGACCCAGATCGCGCTGCCCAGCTCCACCTTGCCCCCTCGCGCGTGAGGCGCGATGGCGGCTTTGATCGCCTCGGTGCACTTCGCGCGCAGCTCGTCGCCGCCGCCGGCTTCGCGGATGGCGCGGCTCGCGGGGCCGAGGTCCGTGAGGAATGCCGCAGCCTCGTCGACTCCGCCGAAGGCCATCGGCAGCGACTCGCTGCGGAGCTCGATCTCGCGAAGGCCCGCTTCGCCGAGGATCCCGCGCACGCGCTCGGGGTCGCCGAACGCGAAGGGACCGGGCGCGCCGGGCGGAGGAGGCGGCGGCAGCGTGAGCACGCCAGCCAGCGCGCTCATCGGCGCCGCGACCCAGAGGTTATGCGCCACGGGCTGCCAGCACGCGAACACGACGCGCCCGCCGGGCCGCAGCGCGCGCGCGAGGTTCGTGAAGGCCGCGCCAGGCGCCTCGAAGAACATCACGCCGAAGCGCGAGAAGAGCGCGTCGAAGGCGCCCGCCGCAAGCGCGTGCGTCTGCGCGTCGGCGAGCTCGAACGTGGTACTGGTCAGGCCCGCAGCCGCCGCGCGCTCGCGGGCCCGCGCGAGCATCGGGGCGGAGATGTCGACGCCGAGCACGCGCCCGCTCGCGCCGACCGCGCGCGCGATCGCGAGCGCGGTGTCGCCGCAGCCGCAGCCGACATCGAGCACACGCTCGCCCGGCTGCGCCGCGAGCACGCGCAGCGCGCGCTCGCCGTGCGCGCCGATCTGCACATCCATGCGCTCCTGCATCGCGACCCAGATGGGGCCCGCCTGCTCGTTCCAGTAGGCGCGTTGCTCAGCGTTCGTCTCGGCCATGTCCCCTCCGCGCTCGGCGCGAAGGCGCGACGGTAACTGCGCGGGCGCCGCGATGTCGCTCTCGCGACCGCGCGCTCAGCCTCGACTTCGCTGCCGGCGTTCGCGCTCGAGCTTCTCGAGCATCCGCTGTGCGCCGCCAGAGAGATCGCGAACTGCGAGAAACCGGAAGATCGCCTCGGCGCGTTCGCTTTGTCCGCGGGCGGCGAAGGCGATGCCCAGCTCGCGCGCCAGATCGAGATCGCGTGCGGCGGGGCCCGCTTGCGCCGCGTGCGCCGCGAGCAGCTCGTCGTCGCCGAGTCGAGCCGCGTGGATCGCGAGGAGCATGTGCAGCCGGCTCTCGTCGCCCTGGCCGTCTTCGAGACCGCTCTGAAAACAGTCGAGCGCGCGCTCGTACTCGCGAACGGACTCCCAGGCGCGTCCGCACGCCTCGTACGCGCGTGTGCTCCGGCCTCCCGCGTCGAGGCCAGCACGCGCGAGCGCTTCGAGCTCCTCGATGGGCGCTCCGATCGCGCGCTTCACAAACAACGCGAAGTGGGCCTCGGGCAGCGCAGGGTCGAGCGCGCGCGCGCGCTCGAAGGCCGCGACCGCGCCCCGGAGATCTCCGTTCACACGCCTCGCTTCACCGAGCAAAGCCTGCGCGCTCGGGTTGCTCGGAGCGCGCTGTGCCGCCGCCTCGGCGACGGCGAGCGCCTCGGCGCTGCGCCCGCGCAGCGCGTGGATGCGCCAGAGGTTCTGCGCGAGCACGATGCTGTTCGGCAGCTTCGCGAGCCCGAGCCTCGCCACCTGTTCGGCTTCTTCGAGGCGTCCGAGGGAGAGGAGTCCGGTCGAAGCGAGCTCGAGCTCCGCGTACTGCACCACATCCTTCGGGTCCGGAGCGTTCGCGCTCTCGGACGCTTCGGCCGCACGCGGAACGACGTAGCCGAGCGCCTCGATTTGCGCGCGCGTCTCGGCGTCGAGCGGGGCTGCGACGCTCGCCTTGGCCTCGCTCATCAGGTCGGAGATCTGCCTTCGCGCCTCGGCGACTCGCTCGAGCTGCGCTGGGTCCTGCGTCGGCAGCAGGTTTCGCTGCTCGCGCGGGTCGACGTCGAGCGCGTAGAGCTCGGGGCGCGGCGCTTCGATGAAGCGGAAGCGCGCCGTCCGAATCGCGTGCAGCGGCGCCCAGCCGTGATCGAGCTGACCCGCGAGCGCCTCGGAGTACGCCCAGCCCGCCCCGCCGCTCTCGCTGCGCGCCAACTGCAGGAGGTCGCCCACCTGCGCGCGCGGCAGCGGCGCGAGGCCCGCGCGCGCGAGCAGCGTTTGCGCCGCCCCCGCGTTGGAGACGACTTCGTCGACGCGTACGCCCGCCGGCACGCCGGGGCCCGCGAGAATGAACGGCACGTGCGTGACGCCTTCGTACACGAGATACGAGTGCGTTCCCTCACCGTGCTCGCCCAGACTCTCGCCATGGTCAGACGTGATGAGAACGACCGTGTTCTCGAAACGCTTCGACCCTCGCAGCGCATCGAGCAGCCTTCCGACCTGCGCATCTACGAATGCGATCTCGCCCGAGTACGGGTCTCCCGCGTGCCGCGACGCGAACGGCTCCGGCGGCGAGTACGTGAAGTGCGGGTCGTAGTAGTGCACCCAAGCGAAGAACGGCCGGTCGATCTGCGCCAGCCACGCAATCGCTTTGTCCGAGACTTCGTTCCCCGGCAACTCGTACGTCCCGCCCGAAACGGCGCTTCGCCGAGACATGTGGTCGTCGTAGACGTCAAAGCCGCGATCGAGACCGAACATGCCGTCGAGCACGGCGGCGGCCACGAACGCGCCGGTGGCGTAGCCAACCGCCTGAAAGCGCTGGGCAACCGTTTCGGCGTCGGGTGCGAGCTTGTGGACGCCGTTGTGCCGCACGCCGTGCGCCGGCGGATACACCCCTGTCAGGATCGAGGTGTGCGAGGGCAGCGTCGTGGGAACGGTCGCGATCGCATTCGTGAAGGAGGTTCCCGAAGCGGCGAGCTGATCGAGCGCGGGAGTGAGGCTCGTGCGTTCGCCGCGCGGGCCGACGTGATCCGCGCGCAGCGTGTCGATCGTGATGAGCAGAACGTTCGGCGCGCCGTCGCGCGGCCGCGCGACTTCGATCTGATTGCAGCCCGCCAGCGCGATGAGCGCCGCGACGCGAATCGCGCGGCGCCAGCGGGCGCGCGCGTGAGCGGTCTCGAGCCGCCGGCCTCTCTCCATGAAGCACCGCTTCGGTGCGTTGCGGCGCGGAGTTGAGAGCCCGACTGCGCGTCAGTGAGAGGTCGAGAGCAGGCCCGCCGCGATCGCGGCGAGCGAGATCGCGGGCGCGAACCCGAACGGCGCGGCTTCGCGCCGGAACAACAGCGGCGCGAGCCCGAACGCGAGGCCGATCAGCGCGGCGAGAACGATGCTGTAGAGCACGCCGATCGGCCCGAGGAACGCGCCGACGGCTGCCATCAACTTCACGTCGCCGAAGCCGAGGCCCGGGAACCAGGTCCAGTAGTCGAGCGATGCGGGCTTCGGCAGCACTTCGCCATCGCCGGGCCAGTGCTCGAACTTCCGCCCGAGGGCGACGGATACGCGCGCATGCGCGAATCCGACGAGCCAGAGGAAGCCGCCGCCGAGCGCGGCGCCCAAGCCGGAATGCACGAGCGCGTCCGTGTACGCCGCGCCGAGCTGCCAGTGTGCGAGCGGAACGGCACCGAGGCCGAGCGCGAGGCCGCCGAGCGAGATCGAGTCGGGGATCCAGCGCTCGTCGAAGTCGATGCCCGCCGCGACGACGAGGCCGGAGCCGAACATCCACCAGAGTGGCGTCAACCACGTCGCGCCGTAGCGCCACGCGATCAGCACGAACAGCGCGCCCGTCGCGAGCTCGACGAGCGGATAGCGGGGCGAGATTGCGGCGCTGCACTTTCGGCAGCGCCCGCGCAGCGCGAGCCACGACAACACCGGCACGTTGTCGAGCGCCGTGATCTCGTGCTTGCACGAGGGGCAGCGCGAGCGCGGGCGCACGACGGATTCGCCGCGCGGCACGCGATGGATCACCACGTTCAGGAACGAGCCGACCAGCAGGCCGAGCAGGCCGACGAGCGCGAAGCCCGCCGGCAGAAGCGTCGCGGTGGAGCTCGGAGGCATCTCGCGCGCGAAGCTATCGGAAGTCGCGCCGCTCGAACGTCATCACCGCGACGAGCAGGAAGCCGAACACCCAAGCGAGGCCCATCACCGCGGCCCACGCCGTCTCGGTGGGAGGAATCGGCAGCTGGTGCGCCGCCTCGATCGTGCGGTTGAACGCCTCGAGGTCGGGCAGCAGGCGCTTCACCCACAGCGAGAAGGTTTGTGTCGCCTCCGAGCTCGACGCTCTCCCGATCGCGTAGAGGTCGCGCGTCATGTGGCCGATCAGATAGATGCCGAGCGAGTAACAACCCGCGAGGAACGGCGTGGCGAACGACGAGAACATCGTCGCGAAGGCCACCACCACGGCGAACTCGATCGCGATCAGACCGAGCGCAGTCGCGTGGCCGGAGTCGAGCGGCGCGCTCGACGCGAGCGACATGCCGACGAACCACACGATCATCACCGCGAGCAGCATCCAGAGCGTGGCGACCAGGCCGAGGTACTTGCCCGCGATGAAGGCGCTGCGATCCACCGGCTTCGAGAGGATCGTGAAGATCGTGCGGCGGTCGACCTCGCGGTGCACCAGGCCGACGCCGACGAAGATCGCGATCGCGGCGCCGAAGAAGCGGATCGCGGCGAAGCTCACGTCTTGCAGGATGCGATCGCGCTCGACGTACGAGAGCGTCGAGAGCGCCGCGCTGGTGCCGATCAGCAGCAGCGCGAAAAAGAGCAGCACGTAGAGCACCTTGCTGCGAATCGCGTCGCGCCAGGTGTTGCCCGCGATCGCGAGCGTCGCGCTCAGCCACCTCATTTCGCGCCTCCCGGGATCTTGCCGGCCACGGCGTCGAGGAACAGCGACTCGAGATCCGCGCGCACGGGCTCCAGCTCTTCGAGGATCGCACCGCGCGCGAGCGCGACCTGCACGAGCTCGCTCACGTGCTTGTGCGCGACGCGCAGCGTGACGCGCTCGCCGCGGCCCGAGAGCTTCGCCTCGAAGCGCGACTCCGCCTCCTCCGCGAGCTCGGGCGAGAGCGCGGAGAAAGTCGCCTCGACCTCGCGCTCGCCGCTCGGCAGCGCGCCGTCGAGGACGCCCTGATAAGCGATGCGGCCCTGCACGATGATCGCGACGCGATCGCACAGCGACTCCACGTCCGAGAGGATGTGCGTGTTCATGAAGATCGTCTTGCCGCCGGCGGAGAGCTGCGCGACGAGGTCGCGGATCTCCTTGCGGCCGACGGGATCGAGCCCGCTCATCGGCTCGTCGAGGAACACGACGCTCGGATCGTGCACGATCGCCTGCGCGATGCCGATGCGCTGGAGCATGCCCTTCGAGTACGTGCGCAGCCGCGCGTCGGCGGCATGCGCGAGGCCGACCTGCGCGAGCACTTCGCGCACGCGCTCGCGGCGGCGCTGCGCCGGCACCGCGCACAGCTTCGCGTAGAAGTCGAGAATCTCGGCGCCGGTCAGGAAGTCGTAGAAGTACGGCGCCTCGGGTGCGAAGCCGATGTGCTCGCGGAAGGCGGTCTCGCGCACGTCGTGGCCGAGAATGCTCGCCTCGCCCGCCGTCGCGCGAATCAGACCCATCAGGATCTTCAGCGTCGTGGTCTTGCCGGCGCCGTTCGGTCCGATGAAGCCGAACAGCTCGCCGCGCTTCACCTCGAGATCGATGCCGTGCAGCACGCGCTTCTTGCGCAAGCCGAGGCCCGGCCGGAAGTCCTTAACGAGTCCGGAAACCCGGACGACCGTCTCCCGCTCCATCCCCTCTGCCCCTCACTTCGCCGACTCGCGCTCGCGCGCGAGCGTTCCCCTGAGCCGGTAGCGGTATCGGATGCCCGCCGAAACGATTTCACCGGTTTCTTCGCTGATCTCCCAGCCGCTCTCATAGGGATCCGCGGGCAGATTGCGAAGCACTCGCCCGGAGACGAGATCGTCCACCCGCGAGATGTCGCGCTTGAAGATCCGCACGTACTCCGCGCGAGCCGCGTCGAGGAACCTCGCGCGACGCTCGGTCTCGATCTCTTGGAGCGCCGCGGTGTAGTGCAAGCGCTCGCGCTCTTCCGTCGCGTTCTCGAGCAGCTCCTGCACGAACGCCGCCGCGGCGTCCAGCCCGGCGCCCTGCGACTCGAGGCGCGCCGCGAGGCGCCCGAGGTACGGCGGCGCATCTTCGAGCGCGACCGCTCGCTTCAGCGCGGCGGCCGCAGCGGCCTGGTCGTCGAGGTAGTAGAAGTGGTTGAAGCCGAGATAGAAGTAGTGCCGCCAGTCGTCCGGATGAATCATGATCGCGCGCTCGAGCAGCTCGTTGCCCTTGCGCACGGCGTCATCGTCGTCGATCAGCCACACCGCGGCGAAGCGATAGGCGTGGTCGACGTAGGGATCGAGGGTCGTCACGACGTCGATCAGCGCGCCGAGCGTGCCGTTCCGGCCCGAAGCTCCGTGCTCGCTGCCGACGATCTGTACGGCGCGGAGCCAGTAGAGATCGGCGAGCGCGGCGTGGAAGCCGAAGGCGGTCGCCCGCGCGGTCTGCGGATCGGGAACGAATTCGTCCCCACTCGCTTGCTGGGGGTCGTCCGGGAGTTTCGCGTCAGAGAGTGCGATCGCGGCGGCGGCCGCGACGCCGAGTGCGCAGCGGAGAAGAAACACCGGAGCGCGTCTCAGTAGTCGTCTGTGGGGCCGAGCTTCGGCCAGACCGCGACCTGGTCGTAAATCGGGTTGCCTCCGCCGTCGAGAGGCGGGAACCAGCCCGTGATGTTGGTCGGGCACGGCGCGCCGGTGGCGTTGTCGGCATGGAAGTAACCGATGCCGCCGGGCCACAGATCGCCATCGAGGTTCGAGTAGGCGACGATCGTGAAGCACGTCGTGCACGGGCACTCGGCGTTGGAGTCGAAGTCGTAGCGGTATCGAACGTCGCCCTCGGGTCTCCACCCGAGCTGAGAGAAGGCGGCCGTCGATCCCGGGGTCCACGCCGTCGGAATCGGATTGATCGGGGGCGGCGGCCAACCGGCGCCCGGGACCGTGGGAACGTTGCCGGTTTCGCCAAAGAACGCCTTGGCGGTCTTCGAGAGCGCCTCGAGGTTCGTCAGTCCTTCGGCGCGCTTCGCGCGCAGCTGCTGCCCGCGCAGAATCGGGATTGCGACCGTCGCCAGGGTGCCGATCACGGCCACCACGACAATCAGCTCGATCAGCGTGAAACCGCGATCTCTCCGCATCTTCATCGCCTCCCCTCTCATCGCTCGAGCCCCCGCGCGCCGATCGGCGCTGCGGGAGGAAGGAAGCCTGGGGACCGGAGCAAGCTCCGATCCCCAGGCGGGCACTAAGCGCGAACTAGAACACGTTGTTCGCTTCGCACACCGAGACCTGACCCTGCGCAGAAGCGGCGCAGAGCGGGCCCGGGCCAGCCATCGTCGCACCCGGGTTCGCGACGTCCTTGCCGACGATCCACTCAGCCGTGGTGCCGTCGAAGTCGATGTCCGACGTCGCCGTCGCCAGGTAGTCCGTGGTCGCGCCCGACACGACGTCGTACACGAAGTACACGTTGCCTTCGGGTGCCCAGCCGATCGTGTCGAAGCCGAGCGCCGGCAGCGTCCACGTCACCTTCTGGTTGTCCGGTGCCGGGCGGGGATGAGCGACCGCGCCGACGTACGTATCCAGCTCGGCCGCGTAGCTCTCCTCGGCGGTGCGGATACCGGCGAGGTTCGTCTTGCCCTCGCTCGTCTTCGAGCGGAGCTGGAACTGCAGGAAGTTCGGGATGGCGATCGCCGCCAGGATCCCGATGATGGCCACCACGATCATCAGCTCGATGAGCGTGAAGCCACCCTTGCGCGAGTGAAGCTTTCGCATTTGGGGTAGTTCTCACTTTGCGTCCGAGGAGGCTTCACACGGCGACTTGCCGGGATCGACTTCGCTCGGATTGGCGTTGCGCGGGACCGGAGCAACCGACGTGCCAGCGGTTCTGCGTGACGCATGGCATCGGCAGGCGAGTGCCGCAGCTGTAGGCGCGATCACTCGATCGGGCGCTGCGGCCGGCGACGCCGCGACTGCTGTGTTTGCGCGCACAGTGACGCGCGCCGGCGGCAGGGTGACGAAACGCGGCGCTCGAGGCGGGGCGGAATCGCGAGTGCCCGCGGCAACCGTGTGCGCCAGAGACACGAACGGGGCCAGAGCGTGAGCCCCGGCCCCGCCTCGGGACGCGCTGCACGATCGGGCGCGCCCCGCGAGCCTCCTCTCAGTACACGTTGTTCGGCGTGCAGAGCGCGACTTGGCCCGGCCCCCCGCAGCCGCCCGGAGGAACACCGTTCGTCGACTGACCTACGTCGAAGATGCGGGTGTTGTTGTCGTCGTCGAGATCGCTCTTCGCCGTCGCGAGGAACATGTTCGCGCCAGTGACGACGGTGTAGTTGAAGCGAACCTCTCCTTCGGGCGAGAAGCCGAGCTGGTCGAAGCCCGGTGCGATGGCGGGCCACGGAGCCGTCGTTCCGCCGAGAGCAGCGTCCGCCCGAGGCAACACGGCCGCGGCCACGTAGACATCGGCGGCGGCGCGGTAGGTCTCCTCCGCGGCGCGGATCGCGGCGAGATTCATCGCGCCCTCCGCGGTTTTCGAGCGGAGTTGGAACTGGAGGAAGCTCGGAATCGCGATCGCCGCGAGAGTCCCGACGATGGCGACGACGATCATCAGCTCGATCAGCGTGAAGCCTCCCGCCTGGTCGTGTCGGCGCATGGCGAGCCATCCCTACTGGTTGAGAGTCGACTCCCGAGGAGCAACTCGCGTGCCGACCGCTCAGCGATGCGCAGCTGCAGCGCGCGACCGCGCGCAGCGGCTCTCGCCTTCGCGGTCCTCCGCTCCGTTCGATCGCGCTCTTGCAGTGACGATTTCGGTCGCAGCGGCGCTTTCGCCGCCAAAACGTGGCCGCTAGCGTGCGCGCCCTTCGCTCCCTTCGTCTAGTGGCCTAGGACGTGGCCCTCTCAAGGCCGAAACATGGGTTCGACTCCCATAGGGAGCGCCACCACCGGCGCGCGGGCGGCCAAAGGGGATCAGCGGCGGCCGCGCGCCGCCCGCCGCATCCGCCAAGCACGAGGCTCGCGACAACGACATGGCCGACTTCGCGTTCGCTTTCCTTGATTGCGAGTTCGGCGGCCTCGACCCCGAGCTGCACGACATCACCGAGATTGGCGTGATCTTGACGGACGACCGCCTCGCCGAGTCGGTGGAGCGCGAGTGGAAGGTGATCGCGCGCGCCGAGCGCATCACGCCGTCCTCGATCGAGATCTCCGGCTACGACGCTGCCGTGTGGGCGAAGGAGGCGGTGCCGGTCCGCCAGGCGCTGACGGAGCTCGCCGCGATGCTGCCCAAGAACTGCAAGATCGTTCCAGCAGGTCAGAACGTGCGCATGGATGTCGCGTTTCTCGAGCGCGCGTACAAGAACTGCGGGATCGCGTGGCCGTTCGACTACCACGTGATCGATCTCGCGACGCTCTTCTACGCCTGGTCGCTCGTGGCGGGAGAGAAGGTGGAGGCGCTCTCACTGCGGCAGGCCGCGACCCGCGCGGGGCTCGCGCAGAACAAGGTCGCTCACCGCGCGCTCGCGGACGCACGCCTCACGCTCGAGACGTTCCGGCACTACGTCGGCCGGCTCTCGCTGCGCGAGCTGCGCGAAGAGGCGCCGCTACCGCTCTGAGGTCCGCTCGGCTCGCTGGTCGCGTAGCTGCGCCACTTCGCGACGGCGCTGCGGTCGATCCAGCCGAGCAGCGCGACTGCCACGCGCGCGAACAGGCTGCCCGGCGCGAACACGAGCGCGGAGCCGAAGTCGAGCAGCACGGGCGCGCCGTCCTCGCCCACGAGCACGTTGCCCTGGTGGCGCAGATCGAGGTGCACGACTCCGCACGCGTGCATCTCGGCGACCGCGGCTTCGAGCCGCGCGAAGAACTCCGGCGGCGTCTCGCGCGCGACGCTGCGCGAGAGCTTTGCGCCCGCGCGGTGCTCCACCGCGAACGCGAGCGCGTCGACGGCCCCGACGTAGCGCGGCACCGCCGCGTGCCCCGCCAGCGCGCGCCACGCCCGCTGCTCGCGGCGCGTGATCCAGCGCCCGAGCGTCGCGCGCACGAGCGCGCTGCGCGGCGCGAAGTCCTTCACCACGGCCCGCGCGCCCCCGAGCTCCCATGACGACACGTCGGGGTTCGCGAAGCCGCCGCGGCTCAGCAGCTGCGCGCTCGCGAGCTCGGCGCGCGTCGGGGCGCGCGGCGGAAGCGCGGGCTGCATCGGCATGGCGCGCATTCTCGGCGCACTGAGCGCGCGCCGCGACCTCGGGCCGCCGCTCGCTAGTGGTCGCGCTTTCGCCGCGACGGGTCGCCGTACTGCTCCTGCACCAGCGCCCACAAATCCTCGCGCAGCTCCTCGCGAAACTCGGGGCGCGCGTCATTCGGGTAGAGGTCGCCCTCGAGGAAGTCGGCCAGCTCCTCGGTCGTGAACTCCGCCGCGATCTCTCGCGCCGCGCCCGGGCGTCGGCTGCGAAGGCGAGAGAAGCGCTCGCTGATGCGCGCGAAGAGCGCCCACCTCATTCATCGCCCCCCTCGATCTCGGCCGCGTCGAACAACATGCGCTTGGCGCGATACAGCCCGGAACGAACTGCGTCGGCCGAGCGCTGCGTCCGGCGCGAGATCTCTTCGATCGTCAAGTCTTCGAGATGACGTAACCGAAACGCATCGAGCTGACAGGGAGCGAGCGTCCCCATGCGCCGCTCGATCTCGGCGCTGAGCCGCTCTTCGCGCACTCGCTCCTCCGGCGTGAACGTCCACTCGGGCGAAGCCGGCAGCACCGCAACGCCGCGCAGCATCCGCTCCTCCTTCGCGCTCTCTGCCTGCTGACGACGCACGTAGCTGAGCGCCGTGTTGCGAGCGATGCCGTAGATCCACGAAAGCGGCGACGAGCTATCTCCGTACCCCGACGCGGAGCGGAAGACCGCGGTGAACACTTCCTGCGTGAGCTCTTCGGCGTCGGCGCGGCTGCGCACGCGCAGTGCGAGGTAGCTGTAGATGCGAGCGAAGTAGCGGTCGTAGAGCACGTTGAAGTGCGCCTCGCTACCGGCTCTCAGCCCGTCGAACAGCGCTTCGTCGCCGAGGGCCACGAGGCTCTCCGCGCAATCGCTCCGCGCGGCCACGCGCTCACGAGCGCCTGGCTTCCGACCTGCCACGACTCGAGTCCCCCAGGCGAGCCGCGTCCCTGGCGCGGCTCTCCGCGCAGGAAGTGGTACGGGAGGGGCAGAAGTGGCACAGAAAGGTGCAACTCGTGCTCACGGAACGATCTCGTGAGCGTGGGTCGCTACGCGCGCAGCACCTGCTCGAGTCCCGGCGCGGCCTGCGCGATCGCGCGCCGCATGCGGTAGAGGTTGGCCTTCACGGCGTCCTCTGACTTGCCGAGCGCCTCCGCGATCGAGCGAATCGACTGCCGGCGCAGGTGCTTCAGGTGGAAGATTCGGCGCTGAAGCGGAGTCAGGCGGTGCTCGATCGCCTCTTCGCACTGCGGCAGAAGGATGCGCGCCTGGACCTGCTCGTCGGCGGGAGCATCGGGCGACGCGGCGTGGAAGGTCTCGGGATCGATCGACTCCATCCACGGCCGGGCGCCCCTGAAGCGGCGGTTCACCTTGTTGCGCGCAATCCCGAAAATCCAAACGAGCAGGCTGGAGTTGCCCTGGTAGCTGCGCAGCGCGCGAAACACCGTGACGAACACTTCCTGCGTCACGTCCTCCGCCTCGCCGGCGTCGCGCATGCGCTTCAGCGCGAAGCGGTACACGCGCGGGAAGTAGGCCTCGTAGAGCATCTCGAAGTGCGCGCGGCTGCCCGCGAGGATGTGCGCGACGAGCTCACTGTCGCTTTCCCACGCGACGTTGCGTCGGCGGCTCGGGCGCGAAGGCGCAGCGCTCCGCTTCGGGGTCGCGGAGCGATTCGTGGACGAGCTCGGGGAGCGCTCGGGGCTTTCGGAGGTGAACAAGGGGGTACTCCCTGGCGGGTGGGGGCTTCTCTGGGGGGTGGGGACGTCGTCCCGGGGAGATGCGGGAGCAACGGTCGTGCCAGCTGCGCACCATACGCTTCCTGCAAGACCTTTTGCGTGCAATCTCAATGAGCTTGGTGACTGAAACGCACGAACCTGTTCCCTACGCATGACTTTTCGGGTGTGAAACGCCGTTCCGCAGGGAGTGAACGCGCCTTCGTCGTGGGGTGCGCCAGAGCGTCTCACGCGAGAAGCCTCGAGCGCTGTGAGGCAATTCGCAGCGCGAAACGGGTCAGACGCGTGACCGAACCGCCGCCATCGCGGCCAATTAGGGTCTGGCACGAAGTGGCCGCGATCGGCGCTCGGCTAGATGCGGCCCGGCGCGATCCACCAGCGCTCGCCGACGCGCTCCCACTTGTCCTCGCGCACGAGGTCGACGTCGGTCCAGCGCAGCGGGCGGCTGTTGTCGCCGACGAAGCGCGTCGTGACGACGGCCTTGCCCGGCCCGTCGGAGCGCACCTCGACGATCTCGATCGCGAGGGGCCGCAGGCGCTTGAAGTGCGCCCAGCGCAGCTGGCCCGTCATGTTCGCGTAGAAGTCGGCGTACGCAGATTCCGTGCGGAAGTACGCGCCGAGCTTCGGGTCCATGAACGTGTTGCGGTCGTTGAAACGGCGCAGCGCGAGGCGCGAATAGAAGCCGTGCGCGTACGCGAAGAAGTCGGTGAGATCCGCGGCGCTCGTCTCGACGAGGCCCTGACTCAGGTCGGGCCCCGCCGGCTTCGCCACCTCGGGGCCCGGCCGCACCCAGGCGGTCGCCTTGCGCCAAGTCGCGCATCCCGCGAGCGGCGTGAGGCTCAGGGCGATCAGCAGGACTGCGAGTTTCTTCATGTGCGTTTCGCCCTCTTCGCCGCGAGCTGCTCGGCCGCCGCCTGCGCCGCCGCGAGCCGGGCCACCGGCACGCGGAAGGGCGAGCACGACACGTAGTCGAAACCCAGCCGCGCGCAGAAGCGCACGCTCTTGGGATCCCCTCCGTGCTCGCCGCAGATGCCCACCTTGAGATCGCCGCGCACGCGCCGACCGTTCTCGAGACCGATGCGCATCAGCGCGCCAATGCCCTCTTCGTCGACGGATACGAACGGGTCGTCCGTGAGAATTCCGCGGTCGACGTAGTCGGGCAGGAACTTGCCGGCGTCGTCGCGCGAGAGGGCGTAGCCGGTCTGCGTGAGGTCGTTCGTGCCGAACGAGAAGAAGTCCGCCAGCTCCGCGAGCTGATCCGCGATCAGCGCAGCGCGCGGCACTTCGATCATCGTGCCGATCGTCGGCTTCACCTTCGCGCCGGGGCGCTCACGCAGCACCGCCGCGGTCTCGTCTTCCACGAGCTTCCGCAACAAGGCGAGCTCACCACGGTGCGCGATCAGCGGCAGCATGATCTCGGGCTGCACGCGCCCGCGCGCGCCGCCCACTTCGCAGGCGGCCTCGACGATCGCGCGCGTTTGCATGCGGTAGATCTCGGGGAACGAGATGCCGAGCCGGCAGCCGCGATGACCGAGCATCGGGTTGAACTCGCTCAGCTCCTCGACCTTCGCGCGCACCATCGCCGCGCTCTCGCCGAGCGCCTCGGCGACCTCGTGAATCTCGTCGTCGCCGTGCGGCAGGAACTCGTGCAGCGGCGGGTCGAGCAGACGAATCGTCACGGGCAGGCCCGCCATCGCGCGGAAGATTCCCGCGAAGTCGCCGCGCTGCATCGGCAGCAGCTTCGCGAGCGCCCGCTCACGCGCCGCCAGGTCGGGCGCGAGGATCATCTCGCGCACGGCGAGAATGCGGCTCGGCTCGAAGAACATGTGCTCCGTGCGGCACAGCCCGATGCCTTCGGCGCCGAAGCGCCGCGCGAGCTCGGCGTCCGCCGGCGTGTCGGCGTTCGTGCGCACCTTCACGACGCGGATCGCGTCGGCCCAGCGCATCAGATCCGAGAACGAGCCGCCGAGCTCGGGCGTCACCGTCGGCACTTGGCCGCGGAACACTTCGCCGCTCGCGCCGTCGAGCGTGATCCAGTCGCCCGCCGCGAGCACTTGGCCGCCCACGCGCACCTCGCGCGTCGCAGCGTCGATGCGCAGCGCGCCGCAGCCCGCGACGCAGCTCTTGCCCATGCCGCGCGCGACGACCGCTGCATGCGAGGTCATGCCGCCGCGCGCGGTGAGAATGCCCTCGGCGGCGTGCATGCCGTGAATGTCGTCGGGCGAAGTCTCGATGCGCACGAGCACGACCTTGTCGCCGGCCTTCGCGCGCTGCTCCGCCTCGTCGGCGCTCAGCACGATGCGGCCCACCGCGGCGCCGGGCGATGCGGGCAAGCCCTTCGCGATCAGCTCCTTCGCGGCGTCGGGATCGAGCGTCGGATGCAGCAGCTTCTCGAGCGACTCCGGCGCGACGCGAGTCACCGCCACGTCCTTCGAGATCAGGCCTTCCTTCGCCATGTCGACGGCGATCTTCACGGCCGCCTTCACGGTGCGCTTGCCGGTGCGCGTCTGCAGCATCCAGAGCTTCCCGCGCTCGATCGTGAACTCGATGTCCTGCATCTCTCGGTAGTGCTTCTCGAGCCGCAGCTGGACCCGTAACAACTCCTTGTATGCGCGCGGCATCTCCTGCTCGAGCGTCGGCAGGTGCTGAGACTCCGCAGTGCGGCTGCCCTTGTTGATGGGCTGCGGCGTGCGGATGCCCGCCACCACGTCCTCGCCCTGCGCGTTCTTCAAATACTCGCCGTAGAAGACGCGGTCGCCCGTAGACGGGTTGCGCGTGAAGGCGACGCCCGTCGCGCAGTCGTCGCCCATGTTTCCGAACACCATCGCCTGCACGTTGACGGCGGTGCCCCAGCTCTCGGGAATCGCGTGAATCTCGCGGTACTTCTTCGCGCGGTCGTTCTGCCACGAACGAAACACCGCAGCGACCGCGCCCCACAGCTGCTCGTGCGGATCCTGCGGAAACGGCTTGCCGGTCACGTCGCGCACGATCTCGAGGTACTCGGCGACGAGCTGCTTCAGATCGTCCGCGCCGAGCTCCGTGTCCTGGAAGACGCCGCGCTGCTCCTTCAGCTCGTCGAGGCGCGTCTCGAAGCGCTCGTGCGGGACGTTCTCCACGACGTCGCCGTACATCTGGATGAAGCGGCGGTAGCTGTCGTACGCGAAGCGCGGGCCGGCCTGCGCGGCGAGGCCCTCGGCCGTCGCGTCGTTGAGGCCGAGGTTCAAGATCGTGTCCATCATGCCCGGCATCGAGGCGCGCGCTCCGGAGCGCACGGAAACGAGCAGCGGGTTCGCAGCGTCGCCGAACTTCTTCTCGACGAAGCGTTCGATCTTGGCGAGCGCCTCGAGGACGTCGCGCTTCACCGCGTCGGGAATCTTGCCGCCACGCGCGTTGAACTCGGTGCAGATCTCGGTCGAGATCGTGAAGCCGGGCGGCACCGGCACGCCGAGCCGCGTCATCTCGGCCAGGTTCGCGCCCTTCCCGCCCAACAACTCCTTCATGGCGCCGCTGCCCTGCGCCTGGCCGTTGCCGAAGAAGAAGACGGCGCGAGCGGTCTTCGCGCTGCGCGGCGTCGCCTGCTTCTTCGCCGCGCGCTTCTTCACCGCCATCCTTCGAGCCGCTCCTCGAGATACCCGCGCAGCGAGTCGAGCGAGACGCGGTCCTGCGTCATCGCATCGCGCTCGCGCACAGTCACCTTGGCGTCCGTATCCGAGTCGAAGTCGTAGGTGACGCAGTACGGCGTGCCCACTTCGTCTTGGCGGCGATAGCGGCGCCCGATGTTGCCCGCGTCGTCGTGGAACACGTTCCAGCGCTTGCGCAGATCCGCCGCGATGCGCTGTGTCTTCTCGCTGAGCTTCTTCGAGAGCGGCAGCACCGCGGCCTTGATCGGCGCGACGACGGGCGCGAGGCGCAGCACGGTGCGCGTCTCGCCGTCGGGCAGCTTCTCTTCCGCGTAGCCGTTGCAGAGCAGCGCGAGCGCAGTGCGGTCCACGCCGACCGAGGTCTCGACGACCGCGGGCACGAAGCGCTCCTTGGTCTCTTCGATGGTGACGGAGAGATCCTTGCCCGAGAACTCGGCGTGCTGCGTGAGGTCGAAGCTGCCGCGATCGTGGATGCCCTCGATCTCCTGCCAACCGAACGGGAACAGGAACTCGATGTCGACGGCGGCCTTCGCGTAATGCGCGAGCGTCGTGTGCGGAATGATGCGCAGCTGATCCGCGCCCATGCCGAGATCGCGGTGGAACTGGATGCGCAAGTCGCGCCAGTGCTCGAACCACTTCGCGCTCTCGCCCGGGTGGCAGAAGAACTCCATCTCGGCCTGCTCGAACTCGCGCGAGCGGAAGGTGAAGTTGCGCGGGTTGATCTCGTTGCGGAACGCCTTGCCGATCTGCGCGATCCCGAACGGGATTTTCTGGCGCCCCGCTTCACGCACGCGGCGGAAGTCCGTGAAGATCGAGCCGCACGTCTCGGCGCGGAGGTACGCGACGGCCGATGCGTCCGACGACGCGCCGATCTGCGTGCTCAGCATCAGGTTGAAGGCGCGCGGCTCGGTGAAGTCGTGCTGCGAGGTGCCCTCGCGCGCGTCGCAGCCCGCGATGCCGTCGAGTTGGTCCGCGCGAAAGCGCTTCTTGCACGCGCGGCAGTCGACCATCGGGTCGCTGAAGTTCGCGACGTGGCCGGACGCCTCCCACGTGCGCGGGTGCGTGATGATCGCGCTGTCGATGCCCTCGATGTCCTCGCGATCGCGCACCATGCGCTGCCACCAAAACGCCTTCAGGTTGTTCTTCAGCTCGACGCCGAGCGGCCCGTAGTCCCAGAAGCCGTTGATCCCGCCGTAGATCTCGCCGCTTTGAAAGATGAAGCCGCGGCGGGCGCAGAGAGAGACGATCTCGTCCATACGGACGGCGGGGCGGACGGCGGGGGCGGCAGTCATTCGAGGAAGCTTCCCGAAAAGGGGCGCAGTCTCTCGTCAGGCCTGGGGGGTGTCAACGAGAGGACCGAGCCCCGCGCCGGCGGCTCTGCACCTGTCATCGAAACGCGGGCTCGATGTGTGCCGCAAGCCGCGAGCGCCCAGGCAGGTACGTCCTCGACGCGTAACGCGGCGCGCAGCGAGCCGGAGTCTGCGGAGGCGAGCGAAGCCAAAGGAACTCCGAGACGGCGTGAGGAAACGCCGCGACTACCTCTCGAGCTGCGCAGTGACGAACGCCTCGCTTCTCAGCTCGACGCCGACGTGGAAGCGCAGAAAGCGGCCGATCACGGTCTGGGCTTCCTCGAGCGCTCGTTCGCCCAGCGCGATGCGGCCGGTGTGCGCGAGGGGGAACGCGAGGCTTTGGTCGAGGGCGCGCAGCGTTCCCAAGTGGATGGGGATGCCCTGCTCGTGCGGCCGTGTGCAGCGCTCGCAGATGGCGCCGCCTTCGGCGATCCAGAACTGCGCACGCGGGGTCGTGATCGCGTTGCCGCAGCGCACGCAGCTCGCAAGCTCGGGGCGCAGGCCGACGGCGGCGAGCAGGCGCAGCTCGAGGAGTGCGCGCAGGCGCGGCGTGGGGGGGAGCGCGTCGATGGCGCCGAGCGCATCGAGGGCGAAGCGATAGAGCGCGGCGAGATCGCCGCGCCGGCCGCCTTCGGGCGCGAGGCGGTCGAGCAGCTCGAGCACGTAACAACCGAGCGCGAAGCGGCCGGCGTTCTCGCGCACGCCGTGGAAGGCGCGGATCAGCTTCGCGTGCTCGAGCCGCGCGAGTTGCGCGACGCCGCGTTTGCGCTCTAGCGAGATGCTCAGCTGATTGAAGAAATCGAGCGTGCCCGGGAAGCGCTTCACGCTGCGGCGCGCGCCCTTCGCGATCGCCGCGATGCGGCCGGTCTCGGGCGTGAGCAAGTGAACGACGCGATCGGACTCGCCGAGATCGACGGCGCGCAGAACGAGCGCCTCAGTCGTGAGCTTCTGCATCGGGCTCGCTAGCGGAGTCGGCAGGAAGCGGCGCAGGCTCGCTCACCGGCGCGGCGGTCGCCGAAGCGCTGAGCGCCGGCGCCGCGTTGGCGGCGCCTCGCGCGGGCGCAGGCGGAGCCGACGGCGGCGGCGCTTCAGTCTCTGCGCGCGACGTCGATGCGGGAGGCGCTGGCGGCGGCGCGGGTGCGCTCGCGACGGGCGTGGCCGCCGGAGGTGCGGACTGCGTGGGCGCGCGCTGCACCGCGGCGACCGCGGGCGCCCCCTCGCTCGCGACTTCGGTCTCGGCGACCGGCTCCGCGACACGAGCGGGCTCGAGCGCGATCACCGCGGCGCGGGCTCCGAGGTCGCTCGCCGCGATGCCGCGCGCCTGCGCGAGCTCGCGCACGTAGTCGCGGCGCACGGGCAGCTCGCCGTCGCGCGCAGCGAAGGCGGGCGCCGGCGGCGCGAACACGCGCGCGGCCGCGAACAGCGTCACGACCACGAGCGCTGCGACCGCAGCGAGCGCCGCCGCGACGCGCTCCCAGCGCGGACCGCCACGGATCTGCGCGTCGGGCTCGGGCAGCATGCGCGCCACCGCGTCGTCGGGATCGAGCCCGTTCGCTTCGGCGACGGTGCGGACGAATCCGCGCGAGAACCCGTCGGGCGAGTGATCGAACGCGCCCGCTTCGAGGCGCTCGAGCGAGCGGCGCGGGATGCGCGTTCGCGCGGCGAGGTCGTCGAGGTCGACGCCGCGCAGCTTTCGCTGCTGCGCGAGGTAGCGCCCGATCGGCTCGCGGTCGTCGGCCGCGCCTACTGCAGCCGCTTCAGGTACTCCACGGACGCCCTGCCCCATTCGCCTTCCGGGTTCCGCTCGCGCACCGCGAGCAAGTGACGAATCGCGCGGCCTTGGTCGCCGCGCGCGTCGTAGATCTCGGCCGTGCGGTAGTTCGCTTCCGCCTCGCCCAGCGTGCCCGCGCCGTGCTTCAGCACGATCGCGTAGTGCGCAAGCGCAGCGTCTCGATCGCCCAGCTGCAGAGCCAAGTTGCCGAGGTTGAGATGCACGCGCCACTCGTTGGGCCGGAAGTCCGACGCCATCTCGAGCGAGACGCGCGCATACTCGAGCTTGCCGAGCTTCAGCTGCGCGATGCCCTTGTTGAGGAGCGGCATCCACACGTCCGCGAACGTCGCGTCGTCGATCAGCACCTGCGCGTGGCGAATCGAGTCCTCGTAGCGCGCGAGCTGGATGTAGAGCGCCGAGAGCGTGAGGTGCGCCTTCTGGAAGCTCGCGTCGATCGCGAGCGCCTCCTTCAGCTCGTGCTCGGCTTCGGCGAGGAGGCCCCGCACTCGGTACGCCTCCCCGAGCGCCAGCCGAATCTCCGCGTTGTTGGGATCGAGGCTGACGGCGAAGCGCAGGTCGCGGATCGCCTGCGGGAGCTTGCCTTCGCGCAGATGGCCCTGTCCCTGACTGAAGCGCGAGAGCGCGAGGCGCTTCGAGTCCTCGCTGACTTCCGGGCGCTTCGTGGACTGGGAGGTCGCGCAGCCGGCGAGCGTGGCGAGCGCGACGGCGAGCGCGAGTGCGACGAGCTTCGACATGCGGAGCCTCCTCGAGTTCAAAACGAAGTGAGCAGCCGGCGGAGCAGCAGCTTGCGCTCCTCCTCCGGCGAGCGGCGTTTCACGAGCTGGAGCTTTGCGAGCGGCTGACGAATCGGTCCTTTGCGCGCGGCGGGAGCCGGCGCGGAAGCTGGCGGGCGCGCGGGGCGCGGGGCGGCCGGCCCGTCGTGCGCGCGGAACTTCGAGAGCATGCGCTTCGCGGGCGCTGCGGCCGGCGCAAAGGGCGGCTTCGGCTCGCCCGGTCGTGGCCCCTCCTCGACGGGTTCGAGGAGAAGGTCGCCGAGCTCGAGCTCGGGCATCTCGTCGCTGCCTAACAACTCGTCGCTGCCCCCGCCGAACAGCTTGGCGCCGGACGAGAGCGCCGGGGCCTCGCCGGCGAACCACGCTCGCCAGGCCTTGCCCGCTTCGGCGCCCTCCAGCGAGCCCTCGTCGAAGATGAAGCCGAGGCTCTCCGCGAAGGTCAGCGCAGCGTCGGCCGCGACCGCGAGATCGTCCTCGCTCGTCAGCTCGCCGTCGAAGCTCCAGTACGCGATTTCGCCGCTCGCTTGCGAGCGCACACCGACCGTCGCGTCCATCAGCCCGCGCGTGTCGCGGTGCACCACGATCACCGCTCGGCCCGGCGCGGCCGGCAGGTCCGGAGTCGCGAGCACGGGCGTGTTCAGCGAGACGCGCAGTGCGCGCACTCGCTCGCCCGACACCTCGAGAGGCCGCAGCCGGCGGAGGAAGTACATGGCCGTCGTTTCGGCTCACGAGGCGGCAAGCTTGAGTCACGAATCGGCAGCGATCGCGCCGAAGGCCGCTGGAACAAAGGCGAATCGCGCGGGGGTCGCCTGCCGGGCCGTCGGTTTGGGGAGGCTGCGGGGTCCGACCCTGCGTTTTCGGCCGCCCCACCCGCGCTGACCCGAAGTCTGGATACAATGCGCGACCCTGCGCAGCCGGCTGTGGCGCGCATACCTCTAGGAGCAGACACACCCGTGTCCGAACACAAAAAGCCGGTCGAAGAGATCGAGCGCGTAGCGGTTCGTTTCGCAGGCGACTCGGGCGACGGCATCCAGCTGACCGGCACGAAGTTCACCGAGGCCACCGCCCTCGCGGGCAACGACCTCAGCACCTTCCCCGACTTCCCCGCCGAGATTCGCGCCCCTGCGGGCTCGCTGGCCGGCGTCTCCGGCTTCCAGATTCACTTCGCATCGAGCGACATCCGCACGCCCGCCGACCAGCCCGACGTGCTCGTGGCGCTGAACCCCGCCGCTCTGCGCGCGAACATCGAAGACCTGCGCCCCGGCGGCATGCTCGTCATCAACAGCGACGCATTCGTCACGAAGAACATCGAGCGCGCGGGTTATCAGGGCGATCCACTGCCCGCGCTGCGCTCGAAGTTCCGCGTGGTCGAAGTGCCCTTCAGCAAGCTCACCGCGAAGGCGCTCGAAGATCTGAAGATGGGCACGCGCGACGCGGAGCGCTCGAAGAACTTCTTCGGCCTCGGTCTCGTGTATTGGCTCTACAACCGGCCGATCGAACCGACGCTGCGCTGGCTCGAGTCGCGCTTCAAGGGCGAGATTCGCGAGGCGAACATTCGCGCGCTCAAGGCCGGCCTGAACTTCGGCGAGACGACTGAGCTGTTCCCGACGTCGTTCGCGATTCCGAAGGCGAAGATCCAGCCGGGCACGTATCGCAACATCACCGGCAACGTCGCGCTCGCGTACGGGATCGTCGCCGCCGGGCAGTGCCTCGAGAAGCCCGTGTTCCTCGGGGCGTATCCGATCACGCCGGCGAGCGACGTGCTCCACGAGCTGTCCGCGTACCGCAACTTCAACGTGCGCACGTTCCAGGCCGAGGATGAGATCGCGGCCGCGAGCGTCGCGATCGGCGCCGCCTACGCGGGCCATCTCGGCATGTGCACCACGAGCGGCCCCGGCTTCATCCTGAAGCAGGAAGCCGTCGGCCTCGCGGTGATGACCGAGCTGCCGTCCGTGATCATCGACATCCAGCGCGCGGGTCCGTCGACGGGCTTGCCCACCAAGACCGAGCAGGCCGACCTGCTCGCCGCGATGTACGGCCGCAACAGCGAGAGCCCGCTGCCGATCCTCGCAGCGGCGACGCCCGGCGACTGCTTCCACATCATGATCGAAGCCGCGCAGATGGCGGTGAAGTACATGACGCCCGTGGTCGTGCTGAGCGACGGCTACATCGCGAACAGCTCGGAGCCGTGGCTGATCCCCGACGTGAAGACGCTGCCCCGCGTGAAGGTGCAGCACCGCACGGAGCCCGAAGGCTTCTTCCCGTACCTGCGCAACGAAGAGACGCTCGCTCGCCCCTGGGCGATCCCGGGCACGCCCGGGCTCGAGCACCGCATCGGCGGCCTCGAGAAGGAGGAGAAGACGGGCAACGTCTCGTACACGCCGCAGAACCACGGCCGCATGGGCTTCCTGCGCGCCGAGAAGATTCGGCGCATCGCGAACGATCTGCCGCCGGTGGAGATCAACGGCGCGGATCGCGGCGAGCTACTCGTCGTCGGCTGGGGCGGCACGCACGGCGCGATCACGTCCGCGGTGAACGATGCGCGCGCGGCAGGTCAGGATGTGTCGAGCATCCACATCCGCCACCTGCACCCGTTCCCGCTGAACCTCGGCGACGTGCTGAAGCGCTTCAAACAAGTGCTCGTGTGCGAGCTCAACGGCGGCCAGCTCTGGCGCCTGCTCCGCGCCGAGTACCTCGTGCCGGCCGAGAGCCTGTCGAAGGTCGTGGGCCAACCGTTCAAAGTGGGCGAGATCCGCGCCCGCATCAACCAAATGCTCGGAGGCAAAGCCTAATGGCTGCCGCTGCAACGCTCTCTCGCAAGGACTTCGTCAGCGATCAGGACGTGCGCTGGTGCCCCGGCTGCGGGGACTACTCGATTCTCGCGAACGTGCAGAAGGTGATGCCGGAGCTCGGCGTGCCGCGCGAGAACGTCGTGTTCGTGTCGGGCATCGGCTGCTCGAGCCGCTTCCCCTACTACATGAACACGTACGGGTTCCACACCATCCACGGCCGCGCGCCGGCGTTCGCGTCGGGCATCAAGTCGGCGCGGCCCGAGCTCAGCGTGTGGGTTGTTACGGGCGACGGCGACGGGCTCTCGATCGGCGGCAACCACCTGCTGCACGTGATCCGCCGCAACATCAATCTGCAGATCCTGCTCTTCAACAACCGCATCTACGGCCTCACCAAGGGCCAGTACTCGCCGACCTCGAAGCTCGGCTCGAAGTCGAAGTCGACGCCCGCGGGCACGATCGATCACCCGGTGGATCCGATCTCGTTCGCGCTCGGCGCGGGCGCGACGTTCGTGGCGCGCACCGTCGACGTCGACGCCGCGCACTCGCAGGAGATGCTGCTGCGCGCACATCAGCACAAGGGCACCGCGTTCGTGGAGATTCTCCAGAACTGCCCCGTGTACAACGACAACGAGTGGCTCGAGATCGAGGACCGCAAGACGCGCGCCGAGGCGGGGCTCGTGCTCGAGCACGGCAAGCCGCTCGTGTGGGGGCCGAAGGGCCAGAAGCGCGGCATCAAGATCACCGACGGCGTGCCCTCGATCGTCGAGCTCGCCGAGGGCGAGGATCCCGTCGCGAAGGGCGTCGCAGTGCACAACGAGAAGCACGCGAGCGCGGCCTACGCGTTCGCGCTCGCCTCGCTGGCGCGACCGGAGTTCCCGATGCCGCTCGGCGTGCTGCGCGCGGTCGAGAAGAGCACCTACGAGGACATGCTCGACGCGCAGGTCACCGGCGCCCTCAACAAGCAGGGCCCCGGCGATCTGCAGAAGCTGCTGATGAGCGCCGACACGTGGACGGTCGGCGGCTGACGCGGAAGCCGTCAGGTAGCCAACAAGGGGCGGGCTGCGGCGACGCGGTCCGCCTCTGCCTTTTCTGAGCGGCACCGCGGCCGAAACATCGAGTTACACCGCGCGCGTCTCGCCGTGGCGGGACTTTGGCCCGCGAGCTTCGCGATGAACGCACGCACGCAGCCTCGCCGTCACGCGCCTCGAGCGAGCCAGCGGCGTGCGGCCGATCGCGAGCTCACGGCGCGTACAGCGCGCTGACGGTGCGGCTGCCGTTCAGCGTCACTCCGCGAGCGCGCGGCGCCGTAACAACTCGGCTCAGCGCTCGCGCACGAGCTTCCTGCGCGCCGCAGCGAACTCCCCCAACTCCTGCTTCGAAAGCTTCGGATACGCGAGGCCGAGCCCCTCGAGCGCGTCGACCATGGCCGCGCCGACGATCAGCCGCGTGTACCACTTGTTGTCTGCGGGCACGACGTACCACGGCGACTCCGCCGTCGCGGTCGCGCGAATCGCATCCTCGAACGCGCGCTGGTAGTCGTTCCAGTGCTTGCGCAGGCCCACGTCGCCGAGGCGGAACTTCCAGTTCTTGCCCGGCACGTCGATGCGCGCGAGCAGCCGCTTCTTCTGCTCCGCCTTCGACACGTTCAGGAAGAACTTGCGGATCACGATGCCCTGCCGCGTCGCATAGCGCTCGAAGGCCGCGATGTCCTCGAAGCGCTCCTTCCAGATCGACTTCGTCACCAGCTCCGGCGGCAGCTTCTGATTCGCGAGCACCTCGCGGTGCACGCGCGCGACGAGCACTTCCTCGTAATAGGAGCGATTGAAGATCCCGATCCGCCCGCGCTCGGGCAGCGCGCGAAAACAGCGCCACATGTAATCGTGATCGAGCTCCTCTTCGGACGGCTTGCGGAACGAGAAGACCTGGCAGCCCTGCGGGTTCACCCCCGACATGACTTCGCGGATCGTCGTG
>VGRF01000016.1 GCA_016875395.1 Deltaproteobacteria bacterium
GGATCCGCCGGCGCCCACCGCGCCGCCGCGCGCGTGGGAAGTCGCGGTGGCCGGCCCCAGCGCCGCGCCTCGCGCGCTCGCCGCGCCCCGAGTCGTCGAGCTCGCAAGCCTGTGGGCGGGTCCGCTGGCGGGGAGGTTGTTAGGGCTCGCGGGCGCGCGGGTGACGAAGGTCGAGAGCGCGCGGCGTCCCGACGGAGCGCGTGCGGGCAACGCGCGCTTCTTCGATCTCCTCAACTCCGGCAAGCGGAGCGTCGCACTCGACTTTCACACCGCGAGCGATCGGCGCCGCCTCGCGGCGCTGCTCGAGAGCGCAGACATCGTGATCGAGGGCTCGCGCCCGCGCGCGCTCCTGCAGCTCGGCATCCGCGCGGAGAGCTGGACGCGCGCGCGCCCCGGGCGCGTCTGGCTCTCGATCACCGGATACGGGAGAGCGGCGCCGCAGGCGGACTGGGTCGCGTTCGGCGACGACGCAGCCGCGGCAGCCGGGCTCTGCTGGTGCGTGCCGGAAGGTGCGCCGCTGTTCGTCGGCGATGCGATCGCCGATCCGCTCGCGGGTCTCGGCGGAGCCCTCGCGGCGCTGCGCTGCTGGCGCGCGGGCGAGGGCGCGCTGCTCGACGTCGCGCTCGCGCGCTGCGCGGCGTGGTCGCTCGCGCAGGGCCCGCGCCTCGGCGCATCGCTCGCGCGCGGGCTCGAACCGCTTCCACCACGCGTGCTCGCGTGCGAACGCGAGCGCGCGGCGCCGCTCGGCGCGCACACCGCGGAGCTGCTGCGCGAGCTTGCGACTCCGTGATGTTGCCGGCGCTGTCGCGCGAGGGCTCAGACCCGATTCGCGACGGCCGCAGGGCTGCGCGGCGCGCTTACTTCTTCTCGATCTCTTTCACGCGGTCTTGGCCCACCTGGCCCTCGCCGACGACGTAGCCGAGCGCGCGAAGCTGGTTCAGCTCCATCTCGTCGAGCTCGACCGACGCGCCCTCGCCCCAGGGCGCCTTGCGCCACGCAAACGACTCATCGAGCTGAGTGCGGAGCTCTTCCGACCACGCGGGCGGGTTCTTGCGCAGGTTGCGCCGCTCACCCGGATCGGTCGCGAGGTCGTACACCTGCAGCGTCTCGTTCGCCTTCGCCTTGCTGTAGATCACGCGCTGCGTGTCGCGCTGAACTCCGACGAGCGGCTTCGGCTCCATCTCGATCTGGCCCCACACCTGATCGATGTAGGCGTGCGCAGGAGGCGCCTCCACGACCTCGCCGCGCGCGGCAGCCTGCATCATCGGCACGAGCGAGATGCCGTCGGTATCGGGCAGCGCCGGCAATCCCACGAGATCGAGCAGCGTCGGCCAGATGTCGACGTTGCGAACGAGCGAGTCGACCACGAGTCCGCCCTCGACGCGGAATGGCAGCTGGAACATCAGCGGAACGTGGACGACTTCCTGATGGATGTCCGTCGCGTGGCCCTCGCGGCCGTGCTCGCCGAAGGCCTCGCCGTGGTCGGCCGCGATGACGACGATCGTGCGCTTGCTGAGGTCGAGCGTGTCGAGCGTCGAGATCAGCGCCGCGATGTTTCGATCGGTCCAGTGGATCGAGCGGTCGTAGACGTTCGCGATCGTCGCGTCGCCGAACTTCTGCTCCGCGGCCGCGTCGTCGTAGACGTACTGGTGCACGTCCATGTAATGGAGGTAGAGCAGGAACTTCTCGCGCTGGTTGGTCTTGAGGAACTCGATCGCGGAGAGCGTCACGTCCTCGTCGGTGCCTGCGAGCTGCGCCTCGGTGCGGCCCTTGCGCTCGACGTGCGCCGCGTCGGTACGCGGCATCGGCTTGAGGTACAGGTCGAAGCCCTGCTGAAAGCCGAAGTTCGAGGACACCCAGCCGTTTCGGAAGATGCCCGCGGTCGTGTAGCCAGCCTTCGAGAAGAGCTCCGCCGGCATCACCGCGGAGTCCGGCAGCGCGTGATCGAAGCGGGTCACGCCGGAGCGCTGCGGAAACAGGCCGGTCCACAGCGACGCCATCGAGCACTTCGTCCAGCTCGACTGCGACTGCGCGCGCGCGAAGCGCACGCCGTTGTCGGCGATCACGTCCATGTTCGGGCTCGTCTCGCGCGCATAGCCGTAGCTCGAGAGGCGATCGGCACGGAGCGTGTCGATCAGCACGAACACGACGTTCACGTCCTGCCGCTCGCGCAGCTTCGCGAGGTCGCTCTCGATCGTGCCCACGTGCCGCGAAGCGCCGCGGATGTCGAACATCCAGACGAGAGTGCCGAGCACGAGCAGCCCCGCGAGCGCGAAGTAGGTCCAAGGCGAATCGATCAGACGGCGCAGCACAGGGGCCTCCCAGCTCCGGCGTGAGTCGCCGAGCGCCGGGTGAGGTGACGAGCTCGCACCCCAAAAACCACGAGGCGGCCACTCTCGCGAGTGACCGCCTCGGGTTTCGAGTTCGAGAGCGAGCCGCAGCTCGCCTCGGGCTACTTCAGCTTGCGGCGGCCGACGGCCACCAGGCCGGCGATGCCCGCACCGAGGAGCATCAGCGTGCCCGGCTCCGGCGCGTAGGTGAGGATGAGGAACGTGGGCGACACCGCCTCGCCGACGTTCCTGAAGCTCACGTACGCCGCGACGCCGGAGCCGGGCACGCTGATGCTGCTCGGTGCTGGCGTGGCGGGCCTCGTGCTCGTGGGTCGCCGCAAGCTCCGCTAGGGCCTGCTAGGCGATCACGCCTGATCCAAAGTGAGAGGCGGTCACTCGCGAGAGTGGCCGCCTCTTCACTTTTGCGGGGCCTGCTCGGATGTTGATTCGCGGCTGCCAAGTCGATGGCGCGCACTGCGACGTGCGCGTCGATCCTGCCGCCGGCCGCATCGCGGAGATCGCGCGGCGGCTTGCCGCGCTCGCCGCTGAGCACGTCATCGAAGCGAGCGGCGGTGCGCTGCTCCCCGGGCTGAACGACCACCATGCGCATCTGTTCGCCACTGCCGCCGCTCTCGGCTCGGTTCGCTGCGGGCCTCCCCACGTGCGCGACGCGCCAGCTCTGGCTGCGGCGATCTCGGCAGCGCGCGCGGGCGACGGCGGCTGGCTGCGCGGCGTCGGGTACCACGAGGCCGTCGCGGGCGCGCTCGATCGCCTCGCGCTCGACCGCATCGAGGACGCGCGGCCCGTGCGCGTGCAGCACCGCACCGGCGCGCTGTGGGTGCTGAACAGCGCCGCGATCGCGATGCTCGGCCTCGACGCCGGAGTCGACGCGCCGGGAGTCGAGCGCGATGCGGTAGGGCGCGCGACGGGGCGCCTGTTTCGTCTCGATGCGTGGCTTCGCGCGCGCATCGCGGAGTCGGCGCCCAGCGCGAGCTCCTCGCCGCGCAAGGCTCTGGAGCCGGCGCTGCGCGCGCTGTCGCAGCACTACGCGCGCTGTGGAGTCACCGGCGTGACGGACGCGGGCGCCGACAACGGCGCCTCGGCTCTCGCGGCCATCGCCGACGCTCAGCGAGCGGGCGATCTCGCGCAGCGTGTGCTCGTGATGGGAGACGAGTCGTTGCCCGTCCTCGCGACGCCGGAGCTGTCGACGGGCGCCCTCAAGCTGCTGCTCGACGAGCGCGCGCTGCCAGACCTCGGCTCGCTCGTCGCACGCATCGCCGCGGCGCACGCGCGCCGGCGCACGGTGGCCGTTCACTGCGTGACGCGCGTCGAGCTGCACTTCGCGCTCGCCGCGCTCGCCGAGGCTCGCGTGCTGCGCGGCGATCGCATCGAGCACGCCTCGGTCGCGCCGCCGGAGGCCGTGCGCGAAATCGCGCGGCTCGGCCTCACGGTCGTGACGCAGCCGAGCTTCGTGCTCGAGCGCGGCGACACCTATCTGGACGATGTCGACCCCACGGACCGCGCCTGGCTCTACCGCGCCCGCGTCTTTCTCGCGCAGCGAACTCCGCTCGCCGCTGGGAGCGACGCACCGTACGCCGAGCCCGACCCCTGGCGCGCGATGCGGGCCGCCTGCGAACGCCGCACTGCGGGCGGCGCCGCGCTCGGCAGCGCGGAGGCGCTCACGCCCGAAGAGGCGCTCGCGCTCTTCACAGCCCCGCTCGAAGCTCCCGGCAGCGCCCCGCCGCCTCTCGCGCCGGGTGCGCCCGCGGACCTGTGCCTGCTGCGCGTGCCCTGGAGCGAAGCGAGACGCAACTTGCACGCAGATCTCGTCACCGGCACCTGGCGCGCGGGCCACCTTCTCTGGAACGAGGACGCGCCTCGCCCCTGACGTCGGGGGCGGGTGCACCGGGGTCGGCAACCGGGGACGTTCCGCAAGAAAGTAAAGCTGGGTTTCTTTACTTACTTGCGGAACGTCCCTGCTCCGGGGCGCTTCCTCCGCCACCCGCCGCGAGTCACCTCAATCCCCGATGCGCCGCGACTTCTCCTTCCCCGTGCTCGCGCTGTGCTTTCTGCTCTCGGGCTTCGCTGCGCTCGTCTATCAGACCGCGTGGACTCGCGAGTTCGCGTTCGTGTTCGGCACCTCCGAGCTGGCGATCGCGACCGTGCTGGCGGCCTACATGGCGGGGCTCGCAGTGGGCGCTGCGCTCGCCGGGCGGCTCGCGCCGCGCGTACGGCGCCCCGTTCTTGCGTACGGCCTGCTCGAGCTCGGCATCGCGCTGGCGGCGCTCGCGGTGCCGCTGCTCGTGCAGGGCGCGACGGCGCTCTTGCTCGCATGGTTCGGCGAGCAGCCAGGCTTGCCCGACGCGCGCGGCGGAGCGATCTCGCTGTTCTACCTCGCCACCTCGTTCGCGATCCTGATGGTCCCGACGCTGTTCATGGGCGCGACGCTGCCGCTGCTCGCGCGCCACGCCGTCCGTAGCGATGCGGAGCTCGGCCCGCGCATCGCGTGGCTCTACGCGATCAACACCGCCGGCGCGGTGCTCGGCACCCTGACGACCGCGTTCGTGCTGCTCGACGCGCTCGGCTTGCGCGGCACGGTCTGGGTGGCGGTGGCGCTGAACGCCGGCGTGTTCGTGATCGCGGCGCTGCTCGCGCGCATCGCGCCGCTTCCCGAGAGCAGCGCGCCCGGCACCGCAGCCGCAGCGCAGGGCGCGCGCTGGATCCTCCCCTTGATCCTGCTCTCCGGCGCCGTCTCGTTCTCGTACGAAGTGCTGTGGACGCGCCTGCTCTCGCACCGCCTCGGCGCGAGCGTGTACGCCTTCGCGACGATGCTCGGGAGCTTCCTGCTCGGCATCGCGCTCGGCTCCGCGCTCGCCGCACGCTTTGCGCGTACGCCCGCGCAGGCTCGCGCCGGTTTCGCGTTCGCGCAGCTCGGCATCGCCGCGCTCTCGCTCGCCGCGTTCACGCTCGTGGACTCGCTGCCGGCATGGCTCGGCACGAACGTCGCGCTGCTGCCGAACGCCGCGGCCGGGTTCGCGTTGTTATTGCCTGCCGCGCTCTGCATCGGCGCGACCTACCCGCTCGCGGTGCGCGTCCACGCCGGCGGCGCGGCCGACGCCTCCGCAGCGAGCGCGCGCGTCTACGCGTGGAACACGGCGGGCTCGATCGCCGGCGCGCTCGGCGCCGCCTACTTCGCGCTGCCCGCGCTCGGCTTCACCGGCGTCGTGACGGCCTGCGTCGCGACGAGCCTCCTCCTCGCGCTGGCCGCTTCGTTGTTAGGGGATTCGCGCCTGCGGCTGGCGGGAGCGCTCGCCTCGCTCGGCTTCGTCGCGCTCGCGCTGCTGCCGCCGCGCGAGCCCGTGCACCTGCTCCACGCGACGCCGCTCGAAGCGCACGGCGAGATCTTCCCCGTCGTGTTCTCGGCCGTGGGCGAGAGCTCGAGCGTGCTCGTCACGCGCGACGAGATCGGCCGCTATCGCGTGCGCACCAACGGCCTCCCCGAGTCGCTCGTCGTCAGCAGCGAGGCCGACTTCGACATGGGCGCCTCGGCGCGCTGGATCGGCGGCCTGGCCTCGCTCGTGAGACCCGAGGCCGAGAGCATCGCCGTCGTCGGCCTCGGCGGCGGCCTCTCCGTCGAGGGCATCCCGCGCACGGTTCGCGACGTCCACGTGATCGAGCTCGAGCCCGAAGTCGTCGCCGCGAATCGCGCGCTCTCGCCGCATCGCGCCGTCGATCCCCTCGCAGACCCGCGCGTGCGCCTCTACGAGAACGATGCGCGCAGCGCGCTGCTCCTCTCGGGCTTGCGCTTCGACGCGATCGTCGCGCAGGCCTCGCACCCGTGGACCGCGGGCGCGAGCCACCTCTACACGCGCGAGTTCTTCGAGCTCGTGCGCTCGCGCCTCACGAGTCGCGGCGTGTTCGTGCAGTGGATGGGGCCCGGCTTCGTCGACGAGACGCTGCTTCGCTCGATCGTCGCGACGGTGCGCGCGGTGTGGCCGAACGTGCGCGTATACGACCCGTACGGCGCGCTGCTGTTCGTCGCCTCGAACGAGCCGCTCGCGAGCGCCGAGCAGAGCGTGCCGGCGCTGCTCGCGCGCGATGCGGAAGTGATGGCGCGCCTCGGCGTGATGTCGGCCGCGCACGCCGAGCTCTGGCTGCGCCTCGACGAGGCCGGGGCAGAAGAGTTTTCGCGCGGCGCCGCGGTCATTACGGACGACCGCAACCTGCTGCAAATGCGCTCGCCGGCGGTCGTCGCCGGCGGTACGTCGCTGCAGCAGCAACCGTCGGAGGCTCTCGCTCGGCTCGCGCCGCTGCGGCAGGTGCGCGGCGCCGCGGCGACCGCGCTCGTTGCTCGCGCTGCCGAGCAGGGCGCGCTCGCGCGCATCGGAGCGCTGCTGCCGCACGGCGGCGACGCGGCGGCGGAGCAGGGGATCGCGGCGCGCATCGCACTCATGCGCGGCCGGCAGCACGTCGCCGAGAACCGCCTCGCGCAGGCGCTCGCAACGAACGCGGGCGAGCCGCTCGCACGCTCGCTCGCGCTGCGCATGCAGCGCCGCTTCGGCGATTCCGCGAAGCTCGCGCCGCTGCTCGCGGGCGCCGACCCGTCAGACGGCGAGCGAGTTGTTACGGAGGCGCTAGCTGCGTCCGACCGCGGCGATCTCGCCGCGCTGCGCGCTCTCGACGCCGCGCTCGCCGCGCTCACGGGCGGCGACCCCTTCACGCCGGATGCGACGCTGCTGCGCGCGACGTGGCGCGTGAACGCGGGAGGCGACGCCGAGCGGGCAGAAGCGCGCGCGCTGCTCGCGGGCCTGTTCGTCACGACCACGGGCAACACGCCGGCGCGCCTTCTCCTCGCCGAACTCGAAGATCGCGACCCCGTGCGCCGCGCCGCTCCGCTCCTGCGGATCGCGAGCGACAAGGCCTCGCCCCCGCTCACCGCGCACGAGGCCGCGCGCATCGAGGCGCTCGCCCGCACGCTGCCGAGCGGCGCGCCGGAGCTGATGGGCGCCCGGGAGCGCGTGATGGCCTACCTGGACCGTGCGGCCCGGGTGCCCTGGCGCTGACGCGAGCCGCCTCGGCGGGCGAAGCGGCCAATCCGCGCCAGGCCAATCCGTGCCAGACCCCAAAAGGCCGGGGACGCGAGCGTGCGATCGCTGTGGAAACTTCCGCGTGGACGGAGGTTAACGCGATGCCCACGCCGATGGAGAAGCAGCCGGAGCCGGCCCTCGAATACGTGCCGATTCCGAAGGAGCGCTACACGAGCGCCGAGTTCGCTCGGCGGGAGTGGGAGCGCATGTGGACTCGCGTTTGGCTGCTCGCGGGCCGCGAGCAGGACGCAGCGAAGCCGGGCGACTACTTCACGTTCGAGATCGGCCCCGAGTCGGTGCTGGTCGTCAGGCAGCGCGATGGCTCGCTCGCCGCGCGTTACAACGTGTGCATGCACCGCGGCAATCGCCTGCGCGAGCCGGGCCGCGGCCACGCGGAAGAGTTCTCGTGCCTCTTCCACGGCTGGCGCTACGGCATCGACGGCAAGCTCGTCGCCGCGCTCGACCCGCACTGCTTCAAGCAGGGCGTCCCCGCAGAGAAGCTCTCGCTCGCGCCCGTGCGCTGCGAAACCTGGGCGGGCTTCGTGTTCGTGTGCCTCGATCCGAACGCGGCGCCGCTGCGCGACTACCTCGGCGTCATCCCCGAGCACCTCGATCCCTACGGCTTCGCGAGCTGGAAGATCCAGTTTCACTGCACGATCGCGATCGACTGCAACTGGAAGACCTGCGTCGACGCGTTCAACGAGGCCTATCACCTCTCGGCGACGCACGCGTGGACGACCGAGTTCACCGACGACGTGCGCACCGTCTACGACTGTTACGACAAGCACACGCGCATGATCTTCCCCGAGGTGCAGGCGAGCCTGCGCCATACGGGCGCGGGCACCGTGACGCAGGGGATCAAGGACAACTTCCTGAAGCGCGTCGGCGTCGATGTCGAGAGCTTCCGCGGCGGCGAGCGAGAAGCGCGCGCGGCCTACGCCGAGGCGATTCGCAAGCTCGGCCCCTTGTTAGGGGCGGACTTCTCGCAGCTGAACGAGTCGCAGATGTGCGACGACTTCCACTACACGATCTTCCCCAACGTCACGTTCAACACGCACTCGATGTTCGTGTGGGTGTTCACGCACCGGCCGCATCCGACCGACCCCAACAAGATGCTCTTCGACTTCTGGGACCTGCTGAACGCTCCGTCGCAGAACGTCCCGCGTCCCGAGACGCTCCACCTCGACGCCGCGAAGGGCGAGACGCTCACGGGCAAGTGCGGCGGCGGCGAGCTGATGGACGAGGACCTCTACAACCTCCCGCGCATCCAGCAGGGCATGAACAGCGCCGCCTTCAAGGCGCTGCACCTGTGCACGCAGGAAGTGCGCATCCTCCATCACCACGACACGCTGATGAAGTACCTCGAGGGCCGCGTTGGCTGATGGCGAGTCGCGCCCGGTGCCGTGCGAGGTCGCGTGGCATCGAGTTCCCGTCGAGCTGCCGCCGCACGGCGCGACGCGCCCGTTCGAGCTGCGCTCGCGCAAGCTCTTGCTCTGCAACGCGGCCGGCACGCCCTACGTGATCGAGGACTCCTGCCCGCACGTGCGCGTCTCGATGGCCGGCGCCGTGCTCGACGGCTGCGTGCTCGAGTGCCCGCACCACGGCGGCCGCCTCGACGTGCGCGACGGGCGCCCCGTGCGGTTGCCGATTCGGCGCGGAGTCGAGACGTACCCGGTGCGCGTCTGCGCGGAGGGCGGGGTGGAGGTGGCTTTGGCGATGGCTAGGCGACCGACGGAGGACCGCTGAGATCCCTGCGTCGTCCGCAACTGCCCGCACGACTGCCCCTCGATTCCGCCCGCCCTGAAGGCCGACGTTGTTGCTCTCCCCAAGAGGCACGAGTTCGAGCGAAGAGTCCGAGAGAAGCTGAAGCCGAAGAGCAACCGGCGATAGAGTCGGGGGACCGCAGAGGTAACCCCATGCACGATCTCATCCTCCGCTCCGGCACCGTGATCGACGGCACCGGCGCCGCGCCGCGCGAAGCGGACGTCGCGATCGATGGCGGCGTGATCACCGCGATCGGCTCCGTAACAACTCGCGGGCGCGAGGAGATCGACGCGCGCGGGAAGCTCGTGACGCCGGGCTTCGTCGACATTCACACGCACTACGACGGGCAGGCGACCTGGGATCCGCTGCTCACGCCCTCGTGCTGGCACGGCGTGACGACGCTCGTGATGGGGAACTGCGGCGTCGGCTTCGCGCCGGTCAGGCCGGGCAAGCAGGACTTCCTGATCGGGCTGATGGAGGGCGTGGAGGACATCCCGGGCACGGCGCTGCACGAGGGCATTGCGTGGGAGTGGGAGACCTTCCCGCAGTTCCTCGATGCATTGGGGCGTCGGCGTTTCGCGCTCGACGTCGGCACGCAGGTGCCGCACGGCGCGGTGCGCGCGTACGTGATGGGCGAGCGCGGCGCGAAGAACGAGCCCGCGAACGCCGAGGACGTGCGCGCGATGGCGGAGATCGTGCGCGAGGCGATCGCCGCCGGCGCGCTCGGCTTCTCGATGTCGCGCACGCTGATGCACCGCGCGATCGACGGCGAGGTGGTGCCGGGCACGCACGCCAGCGAGGACGAGATCTTCGGCATCTGTCGCGAGCTCGGGAAGCTTGCGCAGGGGATCATCGAGCTCGCGCCCGCGGGCGTGATGGGCGAGGACCTCGCGGCGCCCGAGAAGGAAGTGGCGTGGATGCGGCGCATCTCGCGCGAGACGGGGCGGCCGGTTTCGTTCGCGCTCTCGCAGCACGAGGTGGAGCCCGCGCAGTTCCGGCGCGTGCTCGCGCTGTGTCGCGAGGCGAATGAGGCCGGCTCGTCCCTAACACCTCAGGTCGGCTCGCGGCCCACGATGCTGCTGATCGGGCACCAGACGTTCCACCCGTTCTCGCATCGCCCCACGTACAAGCGCCTCGCGCACCTACCGCTCCCCGAGCGCGTCGCGCGACTGCGCGATCCCGAGGTGAAGCGGCGTATCCTCGCAGAGTCGCCGCCGCAGGACGGCGTGCCCGGGATCGCGATGGTGAACCAGCTGATCGCGACGGGGCTGCACAAGATCTTCCCCCTCGGCGATCCGCCGGACTACGAGCCGGGCCCTGAGAAGTCGATCCTGGCGATCGCGCAGCGCGAGGGCCGCGACCCGTACGACGTGCTCTACGACCAGATGCTCGAGCTCGACGGCCGCCAGCTCTTGATGCTCGCGATCCTCAGCTACCACGCGGGCGACCTCGAAGCGCTGCGCGAAATGCTGGAGCATCCCGACAGCGCGTTCGGCCTCGGCGACGGCGGCGCGCACTGCGGCGCGATCTGCGACGCGTCGATGACGACGTTCCTGCTCAGCCACTGGGCGCGCGACCGCGCGCGCGGGCCGCGCCTCCCGATCGAGTGGGTCGTGCGCAAGATGACGCGCGACACGGCGCACCTCTACGGCCTGCGCGACCGCGCCGTGCTCGCGCCCGGCAAGCGCGCCGACGCGAACGTGATCGACTTCGCGCGCCTCGAGCTCGCGCTCCCCGAGGTCGCCCACGACCTGCCCGCGAACGCGAGGCGCTTGATTCAGCGCGCGCGGGGATACGACGCCACGATCGTCGCGGGCGCGGTCACGTTCCGCGAAGGCGTGCACACCGGCGAGCTACCTGGGCGACTCGTGCGAGGTGCTCGCGCCTAGAGGTGCGTGCTCGCATCAAAGAGTGCATGTCTCAAACTTCGCGTCGGCGTACCGACCACACGAAGCCGTCCCACCAGAAATGCATTAGGGAAATCACCATCGGGACGGGCACGAGCCAGCGCCAGGAATCGAGGCCGACGCTGGCGTGGAAGAAGCCGGCGCACGCGATCAGCAGCGCGAAGAACACGAACGTCGCGGCGCGGCCCGCGCGCGCGTCGGGCAGATGCAGCACGCCGCGCAAGCTCTCGCGTTCGGTCCACCACACGATCGTGAAGTACTGCAGGCTGTGGAACAGGTTCGAGACCATGAACGCCTCGAGCGGCGGCAGGAATCCCCACGCGAAGATCGAGCTTGAGCGCGACGAGCAGCTCCTGGGTCACGAAGAACTCGAGCGCCCACATCGCGACGCCGGCGACCGCGCCGAGCGCGAGCGCGCGCGCCCAGGAACGGGGCGCCGTGCAGCCGATCGAGCGCCACGTCACGCCGCGCAGCCGGAGCGAGATGCACGCGACGGCGAAGAAGAAAGGCGTCTTGGAGACGGGGAGCCACTCGTCGAAGACGAAGATCGCGGCGAAGGCCGCGAGCTCGAGAGGGAAGAGCCACGGGCGATTCGAGGTCGGTCCGCCATTCATTCGAGCACTCCATGCAGGCGCTCCTCGAACGCGCAGTCGCACGAAGAGGCTCTCGTTCTACGATCGATCGGGCTCCTCCTTGCACCGGGCCGCTCGCCGCGATTCCCTCGCGTGCGGAGGCACCTCATGCGCATCGGCGTCATCGCGCCCATCAGCAACCCGGTCGGCACGCCCGAATACGTGCACGCGCTCGGCGCGGCGGTGGAGGAGCGCGGCTTTCACTCGTACTGGGCGCCGGAGCACGTCGTGTTGTTCGACGAGTACGCGTCGAGGTACCCGTACTCCGAAGACGGACGCATCGGCGGCGGGCCCACCAGCGGGCCGCTCGAGCCGTTCGTGGCGCTCTCGTTTCTCGCCAGCGCGACGAAGCGCCTGCGGCTCGGCACGGGCGTGCTGCTCGTGCCGCAGCGCAATCCCGTGTACACGGCGAAGTCGGTCGCTTCGCTCGACTGGTTGTCCGGCGGGCGGGTCGAGCTCGGCGTGGGCGTGGGCTGGCTGCGCGAGGAGTTCGCGTCGCTCGGCGTGCCGTGGGACCGCCGCGGCGATCGCACGCGTTCGTACGTCGGCGTGATGCGCGCGCTCTGGCGCGACGAGATCTCGCAGTACAAGGACGAGTTCTACGAGCTCGCGCCCTGCCGCCAGTTCCCGAAGCCCGTGCAGCAGCCGAACCCGCCGGTGCTCTTCGGCGGCGAGAGCGATGCCGCGCTCGCGCGCGTCGCGGAAGTGGGGGACGGCTGGTACGGCTTCAACCTCACGCCCGCGACGGCGAAGGATCGCCTCGCCGCGCTCGACGCGCGGCTCTCGCGCGCGGGCCGCAAGCGCAGCGACGTGCGCATCTACGCCACGCCGAACTGGCGCGAGCCGCTGAACGAGGAGACGGCCGCGCGCTTTGCGGAGCTCGGGGTCGATCAGCTGATCGTCTCGGTCGCCGCGCGTTCTCAGGACGATCTCGCACGCAAGCTCGATCGCGCGCTGCCGCTCGTCGCTGCTGCCGCGAAGCTGTGAGGGGCGGCGGTCGAGCGTGAGCGCGATCTACTTGTTACGGCACGCGCAGTCGGAGTGGAACGCGCTCGGGCGCTGGCAGGGCCACGGCGATCCGCCGCTCTCCGCGCTCGGCCGCGAACAGGCGCGCGCCGCCGCGGCGAAGCTGGCGGCGCTGCGCGTCGAGTCCATCGTCGCGAGCGATCTGCGCCGCGCTGCGGAGACGGCCGCGATCGTGGCGGCGGAGCTGTGTCTCGCGATCGAGCACGACACTCTCTGGCGCGAGCGCGACATCGGCGCGTGGACGGGTTTCACGCGCGGGGAGATCGAGGCGCGCTGGCCGGACGAGTACGCGCACTTCCGAGCGCACGAGGAGCACGTGCGCCCCGGCGGCGGCGAGTCCGACGCGATGCTGCGCGCCCGCGCGCGCGAAGCGCTCGCTGCGCTGCGGACGCGCCACGCCGCCGCGCGCGTGCTGGTCGTCACGCACCGCGGCATCGCGCGCATGCTCGTGCCGCAGCAGCCGCTCGGGAATGCGGAGTGGTGTGAGGTGCAGACCGGCTGACGGGAGCCGCTACCGCGTCACCCACCTCGGCCGCAGATCTACCGTCACGTCGTTGACGAGGTCGCGCACGAGAATCGCGCGCGCTTCGTCCGCGGGGTGTGTGTTCAGCTGCGAGAGGCCGTCGCGCAGTGAGCCCGACGCCGTAACAACCGGAATGGTGCGCTCCGACCACGCGCTCCACACCGTCGCGCCGGTGGCGCCGTCGAGCAGCCGCACGCTCAGCTTCGCCTTGCGCTCGGAGGCGATGGCGCCCGCCGCGTAGAGCGCGTCGACCGACAGGCGCGGCTTGCTCGCGGCTTCGGTGACTTCGCCGACCCAGATCGCGTCGACCTTCTCACGCGCCGCAAGTGTCCGAACCGCCGCAGGATCGAGCTTCGGCTGCGGGCCGAGCTCGAGCACGGGCGTGCCGGGCTGCGCGTCGTGAATCGCGGCGAGCAGCTCTTGCGTGGCTTCGGCGCCGAGCTTCGAGCTGTTAGGGGAAGCGAGCTCCGCGATGCCGAGCACGCGGTACTGCGCGAGGTCGAGGCGCGGCGGCATGTACTCCGCGGGGCGACTCGGCGCGGAGGAGCAGCCCGCGAGGAGCGTCATGGCGAGCACGGAGAGGGTTGCGAGGACGTGGCGCTTCATGGCGACCTCCCGAGTTCTGATGCTTCGGTCGGGATCGGACGAGCCTTGACCCGGCGCAGATTCGTACGCCGGGTTGCGCCGTCTGGTTGCGTCGCCGCTACCGGTTGCGCGCGCGAAGGGAGGTCGGCTGAGCGGCGGGTGTGAAGTGCTTCATGGCGTTCATTCGGGTGCGGAGAGGAAGCTCCGCGTTCGAGGGCCGCGCCTAGCCAGACCGGATGTCGAAGCCCGAAGGAGTGTGCATGGGCGAGTTCAAGCTGGATGCAAGGTCCGCGGAGGAGTTGAAGGGAGTGCACCCGGATCTCGTCGCCGTCGTGACGCGCGCGGTGGAACTGACGGTGCAGGAATTTGCAGTCCACGATGGGAAGCGAACCTTCGAGGAACAGAAGAAGCTGGTCGAGTCAGGCGCGAGCAAGACGCTCGACTCACGTCACCTCTCCGGACACGCCGTCGATTTGGTTCCGCTCGTGAACGGCAAGCTCCGATGGGAGTGGGAGCCGATCCATCGAATCGCCACGGCCGTCCGCCAAGCGGCGAAGGAGTTAGGGACGCCCCTGCGGTGGGGCGCTGCTTGGGACATCGACTTCACGGGATCGCAGGACGATCCAGAGGACCTCTGCACCGACTACGCGGCGCGGAGGAGGAAGGCGTGGAAGCGAGCTTTCCTCGACGGGCCTCACTACGAGCTTCCGCTGTCGAAGTATCCGGCATGAGGGCTTCTGTTCGTCCTACGTAGGCGAGCGCGCGCGGACGGGCTACGAACTCGGTTCGAGGGAGCCCCGCCATGCCCTACGCCACCGGCCGCACGTTCTACGACGCCGACTCGCACATCATGGAGCTAGGCGACTGGCTTGTTAGGTACGCCGACCCCGGCGTGCGCGAGAAGATCCGGCCGCTCTACCTCGGCGGCGCGGGCGCGCTCGCGGACAAAGCCGTGGAGGAAGCGGCGCGCCGGCGCGGCGACGCGGAGGCGGCGCGCAAGCTCGAAGACGACCTGATGGGGCCGAAGGGTTGGGGCGCGCTCGGCGCGTTCGACCCTCACGAGCGCAGTCGCGCGCTCGACCTATTGGGGTTCGGCTCGCAGCTCGTGTTCAGCACGTTCGCCGCGACACAGTTCCTCGGCGACGACCTCGACCTCACGTACGGCGGCACGCGCGCGCACAATCGCGCGATGGCGGAGTTCTGCGAGCACGATCCACGCCTCGTTGCGGTGGGCTTCGTGCCGTGGGGCGATCCGCAGCGCGTGCTCGACGAGGCGCGCGAAGCGATTCGCCTCGGTTGCGGCGCGATCCTCGTGCCCTCGCACCCGATGGGGAAGCTCTCACCGACGCACCCCGACTACCACCCGTTCTGGGCGCTGCTCGAAGAGACCGGCATCCCGTTCATGTCGCACATCGGCGGCGGCGGCCGGCCGCTGCATCGCGCGTTCCACAACAACGGCAAACCGAAGACCACGGACTTCCTCGGCGGCGGCGAGAACATCCGCAGCAAAGACTTCATGACGATCCACAACCCGCCCGAGACGTTCCTCTCGTGCCTCGTGCTCGACGGCATCTTCGAGCAGTTCCCGCGCCTGCGCGGAGGCTGCATCGAGCAGGGCGCGCTGTGGGTGCCCGCGTGGCTGAAGCGCCTCGACATCGCGCAGCAGACGTTCTCGAAGACGGAGCCCGCGCTGCGTCTGCCGCTGAAGGCGAGTGATTATGTGCGACGCCAGCTCAAGTTCACGCCATTCGCGACGGAGCCCGTGGGCTGGCTGATCGAGCAGGCGGGCGAGGAGCTGTTCTTGTTTTCGAGCGACTACCCGCATCCCGAAGGCGGCCGCGATCCGCTCGCGCGCTTCGAGGGCTCGATGCCGGCAGTCTCGGAGAACGCGAAGGCGAAGTTCTACGCCGCGAACTACGCGGAGATGATGGGGATGCGCGCTTCGTGAGGTGCGCGCGAGGGATGGCTTCAGACACGAGGAGAACGCGATGAAGATCAAGGTGATTCAAAACGGCCCGATCGTGCTCGACACCACGGAGGCCGTCGCGATCGCGGGCGGAGAGACGAAGACGGGGCCGCTGTATCTGTGCCGCTGCGGGCAGAGCGCGAACAAGCCGTTCTGCGACGGCGCGCATCGCAAGGTGAAGTTCGAGGGTCCTGGCGCCGAGCTCACCTGCGGCTAGGAGTCGTCGCTCGCACGCTGTGGTCGCTGTCGCGCTTTCACGCCGCGAGCAGGCGATTCAGGAAGAGCGCCAGCCAGCCGAGGGCGAACGGGAGCGGTGCGCCTCACAGTGAAGGGCGCGCGAATTGCGCGCGAGTTGCGTAACACCGGCGGCGCGCCACGCCCGCGCGCGGGGCTAGGGGAGAACGTCCCCGATCCATCGCGTAACTCGCGATAGCGTGGGCGACGACGGAGGTGACGCCATGAAGTTCACGTGGTTCAACCTGATGCCCTGGCCGCATCTGCCCGACGGCTTCCGCGAGAAGCACCGCTCGGTGTGGGTCGATCTGCCGAACTCGATGTACGACCCGCGCGAGGGTAACCGCGTCTACCACGAGTACCTCGACCAGCTCGAGTACGCGGACTCGCTCGGCTTCGACGGCATCGGCTGCAACGAGCATCACCAGAACGGCTACGGCCTGATGCCTTCGCCGAACATCATCGCCGCCGCGCTCGCGCGCCGGACCTCGCGCGCGGCGATCGCGGTGATCGGCAACTCGATCGCGCTCTACAACCCGCCGATCCGCGTCGCGGAAGAGTTCGCGATGCTCGACGTGATCAGCGGCGGCCGCCTGCTCGCCGGCTTCCCCGTCGGCACGCCGATGGACACGAACTTCTGTTATGGGCAGATCCCCGCCCTGACACGAGACAAGTACTACGAGGCGCACGACCTGATCATGCGCGCGTGGCGCGAGCGCGAGCCGTTCGCGTTCGACGGCAAGTACACGCAGCTGCGCCACGTGAACCTCTGGCCGCGCCCGATCCAGGAGCCGCATCCGCCGATCTACATCCCCGGCGGCGGCAGCGTCGAAACCTGGGAGTGGTGCGCGCGCATGGACTACAACTACTCCTACCTCTCGTTCGGCGGCTACATCGCCGGCCAGGCGATGCTCGAAGGCTTCTTCGAGGAAGTCGGAAAGCTCGGCAAGGACGAGTCGCCCTACCGCGGCGCGTTTGCGCAGGTGATGGCGGTGGCCGACACCGACCAAGAAGCCGAGGAGCTCTACGCAGAGCACATCCTCTACTTCTTCAACCGCTGCCTGCACGTCTACCCGGGTTTCAGCGATCCGCCGGGCTACCGCACGATCAAGACGATCCAGGGCGGCAAGCTCGATCAGCTGCGCGCCGAGGCGCAGCGCGTCTACGCGACGCTCACGTGGAAGGACCTCGTCGAGCGCGGCTTCGTGATCGCGGGCAGCCCCGCGACCGTGCGCGAGCGCTGCGAGGACATGATCAAGCGCCTGCACGTCGGCCACATCTTCTGCTTGTTCCAGTCGGGCAACATGCCGGATTGGAAGACGCGGAGGTCGACGCGCCTGTTTGCGGAGAAGGTGATGCCGCACCTCAAGGACTTGTGGCCCGAGTGGAAGAACGACAACCGTTGGTGGTGCAAGCCGTACGACGCGCGCGTGCGGCCCGAGGACACGTTCCCGGGCGCGGAGCGCGATGCGCGGGCGCACACGAGCCGTAACAGCTGAGCGGAGCGCTGCCGCATTGACTTCGCTCGGCTTCGCCTCGCTGCGCGCTTCGCTTGCGGCGGGCCGAACGAGAGGGAGATGAGATGTCCGAACGCACGATCGAAACGCGCCGCGGCATCAAGTGCCGTGTGCGCGAAGCAGGGCGCGGCGCGCCGCTCGTGTTCCTTCACGGTGCGGGCGGGCTGCTTCCTCAGGAAACGCTGCTCGACGCGCTCGCCGAGCGCTTCCACGTGTTCGCGCCGGTGTGGCCCGGTTTCGGCGCCGAGCCCGGCGAAGACGCGCTCGAGGACATGCTCGACTTCGCGCTGCACGGCTGGGACGTGGTCGAGGCATTGGGGATCGAGCGGCCCGTGCTCGTCGGGCACTCGATGGGCGGCATGATCGCCGCGGAGATGGCGGCGCTGAACAACGCTGCGGTCGAGAAGCTCGCGCTGCTCGCGCCCGCCGGCGTGTGGCTCGATGCGCACCCGATCCCGGACATGTTCGCGATGACGCCGTTCGAGCTGCCGCGGTACTTGTTCGCCGACGCGAAGGCGGGCGAGAAGCTGCTCACCGCGGGCCTCGATCTCAGTAACAACGACGCGCTGAAGAATTTCATGGTCGGCAACGCACGCCGTCTCGGCACAGCGGGCAAGATCCTCTTCCCCGTGCCGAACCGCCGCTTCAGCAAGCGCGCGTATCGCGTGAGCGCGAAGACGCTGATTTGTTGGGGCGACGAGGATCGCCTGATTCCGCCCGTGTACGCGGAAGCGTGGCAACGCTTGATCGCCGGCAGCGAGATCGCGCGCGTCGCGGGCGCGGGCCATATGCTCACGCTCGAGCAGCCGCGCGCGGTGGCGGACGCGATCGCGAAGCATCTCGGGTGACGCGGTGAGCTCTGCGACGCCGGAGTTCCTCGTCGACGCCGACTCGCACGTGCTCGAGCCGCCCGATCTCTGGGAGCGATACCTCGAGGCGCGCTACCGCGAGCGCGCGATTCGCATCGTGCCGGGGCCAGGCGGCACCGAGCAGCTGGTGGCCGACGGCGAGGTGCTGATGCCGATGGGCCTCGCGGGCCTCGGCGGCGCGGATCACGACGCGCCCAGCGTCTTCGCGACGCCGACGCTCAAGTACACGGACACTGCGCCGCGCGCGAGCTTCGACACGAGCGCGCGGCTCGCCCTAATGACTGACTGGGGCGTGAGCGCCGGCGTCGTGTTCCCGACGATCGGGATCCTGTGGGACAAGCAGCGCGATCCCGAGCTCGCGATGGCGTGGGCGCGCGCGTACAACCGCTGGCAGGCGGACTTCGTCGCGCCCGCGCGCGAGCGTCTCTGGCCGATCGCGCACGTGCCGCTCTACGACGCGACGCTCGCGCGCGAGGAGCTCGAGCGCTGCCTGCGCGCCGGCTTCAAGGGCATGTTCGTCGCGCCGGAGCCGGTGGCAGGGAAGCGGCCGTCGCATCCCGACTTCGACCCGGTGTGGGCTTTGCTCGAGGAAGCGGGCCTGCCGTTCTGCCTGCACGTGATCGTGCGTTTCAATCGCTCGCTCGGCGGCGTCTCGCAGTGGTACTCGCGCGAAGCGGGCGAGTTCAACGCCGTGTTCGGCTTCGGCCTCGGGGGCACGTATCAGCTGATTCCGGCGATCTCGTCGATCGTGTGCGATGGCCTCTTCGATCGCTTCCCGCGCCTCAAGGCGTTCGTCGTCGAGGCGGGCGGCGGCTGGGCGGGATACGTCATGGACCGCCTCGACGAGAAGTACGCGCGCTTCGGCTCGCCCTTCATGAAGCGCGCGCCGAGCGATTACTTCCGCGAGAACGTGTGGGTGTGCTGCGATCCGAGCGAGCGCGGCATCGACGCGACCTGCGACTTGTTAGGCGAAGAGCACGTGCTCTGGGGCAGCGACTACCCGCACATCGACGCGCACGTGGCGGCGCCGCAGGAGATTCGCGCCGCGGTCGCTGGGCTCTCCGAGAAGCGGCGTCGCCTCGTGCTCGGCGAGAACGCGCGCAAGCTGTTCGCAGGGAAGTGAGCGCGAGCTCGCTCGAAGCCGGATCCCGTCGCAGTTCGGCGCGTTTTGACGATCTTTGCCGTGGTGGATCCGCACGACCCCGGACGAGCGTCGCAGGATGGTCGAGTGGGATCCCGCCAAGGCGGACGAGAACACGCGCAAGCACGGAGTGGAGTTCCGGCACGCGGAGACCGTCTTCGCTGACGTCCACCTGCTGCTGTTGCCGAGTGAGTGGATCGGCGAGGCGAGGTGGTCGGCGATTGGATCGGACGGCCTGGGCCGCATTCTCATGGTCGTGTACACCTGGCGCGGTGATCGCCGGCGACTCATCTCCGCAAGGCGCGCAACGCGCCGCGAGCGGAGAACCTACGAGGCGACTCGAAGATGAGACCCAAGCGCGACTGGAAGAACGCATTTCGTGGTCCGATGTACCTCCCGCCGCGGAACACGAAGCAGATTCGGATCACCATCGACGACGACGTTCTGGAGTGGTTCGGCAAGCGCGTCGACGAGAACAGCGGCGGGAACTATGACGACCTCCTCCGCCATGCACTGCGCGAGTACGCGGAAAACCACCCGGATGGCCTCACGGAAGAGATGCGCGCGGTCTTGAACGCTCCTCGGACGATGAATCCCGCGTACCTGAAGTGGGTGGAAGGCGTTCGGAGCCGCCGCGCTGCCGCCAAGAAGAATCCCCCCGCGCGCAAGCGCACGAAGAAGCGCGCGACCTAACTGCTCCTGCCGCGTCTTCGGCTCAGCAGGTTCCGGCTCACGCCTTCGCACACGACGTCGAGGTAGTTCGCCGGATCGAGCGCCGGCGCGAGCGGCACGCTGCTCTGGAAGTCGAACGTGGCGTGGGTGAAGTACGTGAAGTCGCGATTCACCGCGCGCAGCCGTTCGGCTCCGGCGCGCGCGGCTTTCACGAGCGCGGGCTTGCGCGAGAGCTTCGCGAGCACGAGGTCCTTCGCGGCGGGAAGCTCGTGGTACGCGAGCTCGGCGAGCGCGAACGGGACGCCGGGGTTGCCGACGTAGCGAATGTTCACGCCCGAGCCGCGCACGGGGTTGGCCTCGAAGAACGCGGTGATGCGCTCGCGGCAGAGCTGGATTTGCAGCGCACCTGTCAGGCCCGCCACTGCGTGACGGATGCGCAGCTCGCCGCGCGCGGGCGGCGCGAACGCCGCCTCGACGATGCGGTGCGCGACGGCGTCGCACGGCACGACGTCGAGCCGCGCGGCGAGGTCGCCCGCGACCACGCGCAACCGGCCGGTCGCGAGGCCGATCACGAACGCGGCAAACGCGGCGCCGCTGTCGATCCAGCCGGGCGACGGCGTGCGCTCGCTCGCGGACACGATGCTCGGGCGCAGCAGCGTCACCGGCAGCTGCTCGCCGCGCCGCGCGACGAGGTGCTCGGCGATGCACTTGGTGAGCGTGTACGTGTTGGGGTGGCCCGTCTCGCCGAGCAGGCGCGCAGGCGCCACGCGGCCCGCGAGGATGTCCGCATACTTGGACGCCGGGTCGCGCGGCAGCGGCGCGAGCTTCTCCTCCACCCGTAACAACTCGCCGCGCACGGGCTTCGGGTGTGCGGTCACGTATGCGGTCGACACGTCGACGAACGAAGCGAGCCGCCGGCATTCGCGCGCGATGCCGAGCGCTTCGAGCGCGCCCGTCGTGTTCACCGCGGTCGCCTCGGCGAGCGGCAGGTTGAACTCCACCGATGCCGCGCAGTGAATCACGTGCGTGACTTCGTTCGCGACGCGATCGCGCACTCCGGCAGCGAGGCCGAGCCCCGGCTTCGTCAGGTCGCCCGCGATTGCCTCGACGCACTTCTCCCAGCCGGGCTCGTGCGCCGCAAAGCACGCGCTGGTCACCACGTCCCCGCGCAGCCGCGCATCCGCATGCTCCGGATCGCTCGCCCGCACGAGCGCGAGGACACGCCCGACGCCGAGCTCCGCGCGGCGCCGCATCAGCTCCTCGAGCACGACCTTCCCGACGAACCCCGTTGCGCCCGTAAGCAGCACGACGTGCGACGCGGAATCACTCACGGAACGAAGCCCCGGCCCAAGGGGCAGAACCCCAACCAAGCAACTCTGCAGGAGGCCGACTCACGGAGCTCCAGAAGCCTCCCGCACTATCCATTGCCACTTCCAAGAACGTTCTCGGGGTCGAACGCGTGCTTCATGCGCTCGCGCCAAGCGAGCGCGGCGGGCGTGAACACGCGCGGCAGGAAGCTCGCGCGCAGCTTGCCGATGCCGTGGTGGTGCGAGAGCGAGCCGCCGTTCTTCAGGATCTCGTCGCGCGCCGCGCGCTCGAGCTCGGCGAACACTTCGCTCGGGTGCTCCACGCCCTTGTAGTAGAAGGCGAAGTAGAAGTAGAGGCACGCGCCCGCTTCGTAGAGCTGCGTCACGCGCACCGAGATGAACGGCTTGCCGGGCAGCTTCCGCGCCGCGTGCTCTTCGCTGACGCGCCGCTTCACGCCGTTCACGACGCTCAGCACCTGGCTCCACGGCACGGTCGTCTCGAACGACTCGGCGACGACCCAGTGCTGCATGATGAAGTCGCGGATGTAGGCGATCGCGAAGGTGAGCTCGTAGCCGCGCTTGCCGTTCTCCGCGCCCGCCTTCATCCCGCGATGCTGCTTCGCGAGCGCGTAGACGCCGCGTTCCTGCGCCGAGACTTCTTGCTCCGTGCCCTCGAACAGCAGCGTGCACGCGACCATCTGATTCGCGTCGAAGCCCTTCACGCCGAGCACGAAGGCCTTCTCGATGCGGCTCATCAGCGCCGCGGCGCCGGTCTTCGCGGGCTTCACCGCTTGGCCGAACTGGAACTGGAGGTTGTCCATCAGCCGAATGCTCGCGGGCTTGCAGCCCGCGCGTTCGACGTCGCGCACGAACGCGAAGCCTTGCTCGAAGCTCTTGAACAGCACCGAGCCGAAACGGCGCACCGCGGGCCTCGGGAACACCTTCACGACCGCGCTCGTGACGACGCCGAGGCGGCCCTCGCTGCCGATCAGCCAACGCGCCGGATCACCGCCGACGCTCTCGCGGGCAGACGGCGCGCGCGCGAGCTCGCCGCCCTCAGGTGTTATGGCCGAGATCGAGAGCAGCAGATCCTCGATGTTCCCGTAGCGGTTCTTCTTCATCCCGCTGGCGTTGGTCGCGACCCAGCCGCCGAGCGTCGAGAGCTCCATCGAGTCCGGCTCGTGTCCGCAGGTGAAGCCGTGGCGTCCGAGCACTTCCTCGATCTCGCTGCCGGTCGCGCCCGCTTGGATGCACGCGGTGCGGTTCTCCGCGTCGATCCACAGCACGCGATTCATGCGCCGCATGTCGAGCGACACGATCGTGCGCTTCTCGGACTCGAGGCAGCGCAGCGCGTCGGTCACGTTCGTGCCGCCGCCAAACGGGATCACGCAGGCGCGGTGCGCGCGCGCGAGCTCGATCACGACGCGAACTTCGTCCCCGCTCGTGGGCCACACCACGAGGTCGGGCACGCGCGCGAACTCGCCCCACTTCGCGCCCCACATGTCCTCTTGCGTGTGGCCGTGGCCGTGGCGCAGGCGCTGCTTCGGATCGATCGAGATGCGCGCCGGGTCGAGCTTCTCCGCGAGCGCGCGCTCGAACGGTTCGTTCACGACGCGCTCAGGCACCTTCGTCGGGTAACGCGGCGCGTTGCGATCCCGCGTGTCGAGCGGGCTCGCGAAGATGTCGGTGCCCCACGGCAGCAGCGACGGGATCTTCTTGCCGCCGATCGCGTAGCGCGATCCTCCGAACTCGACTTCGCCCGCGTCGTCCAGGCGGAAGCCACTGTCGGCAAAGCCCCAACCGTCGAGTCGCTCTTCCACTCGCGGCGAAGGCGGGTTGGGAACGATGCGCTGCGAATTCGCGTCGGTCATCGCGGGCCTCGGGTGGGCGTTCAGCTTCGCCTGAGAAGTGCGTGCGCGTAAAGGGCCTCGCGCGAAAACGCGGCGAGGCGCGATAGCGTGGGGTGCGATCCAAAGGAGACACCCATGCGCATCGGCATCATGACTGGCGCGTCCGGCCCCGGCGACACGATCGACACCTTGGTCGCGCGCGGCCAAGAGGTCGAGCGGCGCGGCTTCCCCGCGCTGTGGATGGCGAACATCTTCTCGCTCGACGCGATCCTCACGCTCGCGATCATGGGGCGGGAGACCAAGAGGATCGAGCTCGGCACGGCGGTGGTGCCGACGTATCCGCGCCACCCGTTCGCGATGGCGCAGGAGGCGCTCAGCGCGAATCAAGCCGCCGGCGGGCGTTTCACGCTCGGCATCGGGCTCTCGCACCGCATCGTGATCGAGGGGATGTTCGGCATGTCGTACGACAAGCCGGCGCGCCACATGCGCGAGTACCTCGAGGTGCTCGGGCCGCTGCTGCGCGGCGAGCAGGTGAAGTACGCGGGGCAGGTTTATCAGGTGAACGGCTCGCTCGGCATCGGCGCCAGCGCACCTTCGGTGATGGTCGCGGCGATGGCGGACAAGATGCTCGAGGCGACCGGGCAGCTCGCCGACGGCACGATTCTCTGGATGACCGGCGCGAACACGGTCGCGAATCACGTCGCGCCGAAGCTGAACGCCGCGGCGAGGGCCGCCGGGCGCAAGGCGCCGCGCATCGCCGCGGGCATTCCGATCGCGCTGACGAACGATCCCGCGGGCGCGCGGCAGTGGGCGGCGACGAACCTCGTCGTCTACGGCCAACTTCCGAGCTATCGGGCGATGCTCGATCGCGAAGGCCTCGCGGGCCCCGCGGACCTCGCGCTCGTCGGCGACGAGAAGGCGCTCGACGCCGGCCTCGCGCGCATGCGCGATGCGGGCACCACGGATTTCGTCGCGTCGATCATCCCGAGCGATCCGGGCGCCGACGCGCGCACGCTCGACTACCTGCAAAGCAAACTCTGAGAAGGAGCTCTCGTGAATTCGAGCCGCGTGATTCAGGCGTTCGCGCTTTCGGCGGCCCTCGCAGCGAGCGCAGCGTTCGCTGACGAGCCGTCGGGTCCGTTCAAGACGGTGCACTGCCTCAAGTACGCAGGACTCACCGCACCCCTCAGCGGCCTCGTCGTCGGCATCAAGCCCGATCCGACGATGGAGCACCCGATGGTGATCTGCGTGGCGCAGCGGCCGGGGCAGACCGTGGTGCTCGACGCCGGCTTCGTCGACGAGGCCTACGGCAAGTCGCAAGGTGTTACGGACTTCACCCAGCTCGCGGATCGGCTCGGCGACATCGGCGTGAAGGCCGAGGACGTCGACCTCGTGACGCTCGGGCATTTGCACTGGGACCACTCGGGCGGCACGAGCGCGTTCCCGAACGCGCGCTTCGTGTTGCAGCGCGACGAGCTCGAGTACGCAGCGCTCACCGTTGCCGGCAACAAGTTCGTGACGAACGGCTTCCGCCTCGAGGAGCTCACCGAAGCGCTGAAGCTGCGCTGGAACGGCCGGCTCGATCTCGTCGACGGCGACAGCGAGGGCTGGCAGGACGGAATCGATCTCTACCTAACACCTGGCCACACCGGCGGCACCATGACGGTGTGCGTCGCCACGGTGAAGGGCCGCGTGTGTTACACGAGCGACGCCGTCTACTCGTACGAGAACATCGAGCAGAACCTGCCGCTCGGCATCGCGGTGCTGCCGGCGCAGATGTACGAGTCGTTCGCGAAGATCCGCCGCGTGCTACGCGGCGGGAAGCTCGTGCCGGGCCACGCCGCCGCCGCGTTCAACGACGCGAAGGCGCGCGGCTTTCGCAAAGTGAGCGATCGCGTGTTGGCGGTGGTGGAGTGAGGAGCGCCGCAGCGCTCGTCGCCGCATTCGCGCTCGGCTGCGGGCCGGTGCCGGGCGGCGCGCTCGACGGCGAGGTGACGCCTTTGCCCGCGTCGTGGAGCGAGGCGCTCGGCGGCGACCGCGCGATGTGCGAGATCGAGGCGCGGCCCGCGCAGCCGCACTCGATCCAGCTCGAATGCTTCACGCGCGACGGCGAGCTCTGGGTGCAGTCGCACCGCTGGGTGCTCGCAGACTGGTGGCCCGAGAGCTGGGCGGAGGTCTGGCTCGCGGAGCCCGACGTGCGCGTGCGCATCGGCGAGCGCATCTACGAGCTGCGCGCGGAGCGCCTGACAGATGACGGGCTGCGCGAGGTGATGCTGAAGGAGCGCGGCTACGACCCGGTGCCCGAGGGCATCGTGGTGTTTCGCTTCGACCCGCGCGGCTGACTCAGACGTTCGGCTGCCAGAAACCGTCGACGCAGTAGACGGCATGCTCGGCGCGCACGAGGAGAGGCTCACACGACGAGTGGCGCGCCGTAGCGATCGAGGAATGCCATCTCCGCGAGCGGACGCCGGCTGAGGCGCTGTGGAAACGGCTGCGCGGGCCAGCCGAGCGCGATCACCGCCGCGGTCGAGACGTCGCCCGGAATCGCGAGCAGCTCCTTCACGCGCGGCTCCTCGGCGCAGAGCAACGTGGTGAGCGCGCTGCCGAGGCCTTCGGCGCGCGCGGCCAGTAACAAGTTCTGCACTGCTGGATACACCGAAGCGCCGCCCACGATCGAGAGCCGGCCGAGCGTGGCGTCGGTGGGGTGAACGTCGGCGAGCTTCGCGCACGCGACGGCGAGCACGGGCACCTCGGCGAGGTGACGCGCGAAATGGTCGGCGTTCGCGATGATCTTCGGCAGCGCACCCACGCGCACGTCCCCGCGCGTCACCATCGCGAAGTAGCGCTCCCAGTGCGGCAGATAGAGCGCCGCGAGCTGCTTGCGGAGCGCTTCGTCGCGCACGGCGACGAAGCGGACCGGCTGGCGATTGCCGCCGGTGGGCGCGAATCGCGCGGCGTCGAGAACGCGGGCGAGCACGCCGTCCGGCACCGCGTCGGGCTTGAAGAAGCGGCACGTGCCGGTAGTGCGAATCGCGTCGAGCAGGTCCATGGACGCCTCCGAGGGGAAGCCGAGCATGCACCAGGACGGCGCCATTTCGGCCGGGCCAAAATGACCGGGCGAACAAAACGGCCCGGCCGAAACGTTCGCCTCGAGTCAGCGCACCAGCGGCCGGTCGCGCAGCTCGTTCGCGTTCGCCCGCTCGCCGCTCGCGGGGAAGTGCGCCGCGAGCAGCTCGTGCACTGCGTTCACGCCCGCAATCGCGCCCGCCTCGAAGCGCCCCTCGCGGAGGTGCGCCTCCATCGCGCGGCACACCTGCTCCCATGCGTCCGGCGCGATCCGCGCCGCCGCGCCGCGGTCGGCGACGATCTCGACGTCGCGCTCGGCCAACAACAAGTAGATCAGCACGCCGTTGTTCTCTGCCGTGTCCCAGACGCGCAGCTCCGAGAACACGGCGGTCGCGCGTTCGCGCGCGGTCTCGCCGCGCCACAGCTCGGCGAGATCGAGCGCGGCTTCCACCGCGAAGCAGACCTCGCCCGTGTGGCGCGATTCGCCGGCGCGGATCGCGGCTTCGATGCCGTCGAGCGCGCGCTCGGGGAAACGGCCGCGCGCGACGAACGGCGGAGTGATCAGGTTGCGCAGCGCGCGCGAGAAGCTCATCGCGTCACCAGCGCCCGGAGGCGCCGCCGCCTCCGAAGCTGCCCCCGCCGCCCGAGAAGCCGCCGCCGCCGAATCCTCCACCTCCGAAACCGCCTCCACCGAACCCGCCCCAACCGGCGTGATTTCCACGGCGATAGTGACCGCGCGGGCGAGTTCCGGCGAGCGCAGCGAACATCGCGGTGAACAGCGCGAACGCGAGTACGATGAAGAAGACGCCCGTGATGAACCACACGAGCGCGAACACGACGCCGCCCGCGAGCAGCGGCCCGAGCACGCGACCGAAGATCTTGCGCAGCACGCCGCCTGCGATCGGAATCGCGAAGAGCGCGAACGGCAGCGCGCCCTCGAGGCTCGAGAGCGGGCTCTCGTCCCACGTGTCGGGCGGAGGGGGAAGTGGCTCGCCGTCGATCACCGCGAGCATGCGATCGACACCGGCATCGATGCCTCCCGCGAAGTCTCCCGCGCGAAGGCGCGGCACGATCGCTTCGTCGATGATGCGATTCGAGGTGGCGTCCGTGAGAGCGCCCTCGAGGCCGCGGCCGACCTCGATGCGCAGCGCGCGGTCGTCCTTCGCGACGAGCAGCAGCGCGCCGTCGTCGCTCGCCGCGCGCCCGAGCGCCCACGCGTCGACCACACGGATCGAGTACTGCTCGATTTCCTCAGGCTGCGTGGTCGCGACGATCAGCACCGCGACCTGCGCACCCTTGCGCGCCTCGAAGGTCGCGAGCTTCTGCTCGAGCGCACTCTGCTCGGTGCTGCTCAGCGTGCTCGTGAGGTCGGTGACGCGCGCGCGCAGCTCCGGAATCGGCTGAAGCGACTCCGCCGTCGCGGCCGCTGCGATCGCCCCTAACGACAGCGCGAGTGCGAGCTTCCGCACGCCGGGCTCAGAACTCCACCGCCGGCGGCGTCGCGATCTCCGCCTCGTTCTCCACGGTGAAGTTCTGCTTGCGCTCCAGCCCGAAGATCATCGCGGTGAGGTTCGTCGGGAACTTGCGCACCGTGCCGTTGTAGATCTGCACCGACTCGATGTAGCGGTTGCGCGCGACGGTGATGCGATTCTCGGTGCCTTCGAGCTGCGCCTGCAGATCGCGGAAGTTCTGGTCGGCCTTCAAATTCGGGTAGTTCTCACTCACCGCGATCAAGCTCTTCAGGGCGTTCGTGAGCTCGCCCTGCGCGGCTTGGAATTTCTTCAGCGCCTCGGGATCGTTCAGCGTCTCCGGCGTGACTTGGATCGAGGTCGCACGCGAGCGAGCTTCGGTCACTCCGGTGAGCACCTTCTCCTCGTGCGCGGCATAGCCCTTCACCACGTTCACGAGATTCGGAATCAGGTCCGCGCGCCGCTGGTACTGGTTCACCACCTCGGACCAAGCGGCCGTGACCGCCTCGTCCTGGGTTTGCAGCGCGTTGTAACCGCAGCCGGTCGCGAACAGCGCGAGCGCGAGAGCAAGCGACACCGAAATGCGACGCATCGAGATCCTCCCTGTGCGCGCGCTACGTGGCGGCGCGTGCGGAGTTCATGGTTGCGCCGGGCGCGCCGCGCGCCAGCGCAGCGCGAGCCAGAGGAGCAGCGAGGGCGCCCCGATCCACGCGGCCTCGCTCGCGATCACTGCGGCGCCGCGATCGCTGAAGAAGCGCGCGATGCCGAGTGGCGAGACGGCGATCGGGCGCCACGGCAGGAAGTAACGCGTGTGATCGAACGGCGAGAAGAAAGCGACGCCGAGGCCGCCGTCGGTCAGCGCGTCGAAGAAGCCGTGCGACGCGGCTGCGAGCGTGAGCAGCGCGAAGGTAGGTGCGAACCCGGGGCGAGCGGCGCCGCGAAGGAACGCGCGCAGGAGCAGCGTCGCCGCAAGCCCTAACAGGGCGGCGAACAGAAGTGAGTGCGAGAAGCCGCGGTGGCCGAGCGGCGCCTCGTACGGGATGCCGAAGCGGAACGCGAGCACGTCGAAGTCGGGCGCGACCGCGCAGAACGCAGCGCAAGCGATTAACGCTGGTCGCGCGCGGAAGCCGGCGCCGAGCGCCGAGGCGAACAGGGCGTGGCCGACAACGGTGGGCATGCATGGCTCCTCGCGGGCCGAATGAGCCCTTGGTCATCACGATGCCGGCGCTGAAAGAGCTGAAGCCCGAGCCGCTTCAGGCCTGACGAGAAGGCGCAGCGCTCAGATCGTGCGGCGCTGCCTCGGCAGATTCTGGAAGCTCGCGGCGCGGCCTTCCTTCTTGGCGACGAACGCCTCCGCCATGTCGCCGCCGAAGAACATCCCCGCTTGCCACGTCGCGATGTAGTTGAGGCCGTCCTCGATGCTGTGGTCGCGCGTGTAGTTCAGCATCTCCTTGCTACCCCACACTGCGAGCGGGGATTTCTCCGCGATCTCGCGCGCGATTCCGAGCACGGCGGAGAGCATCTCGTCCTGCGTCGCGTACACCTCGTTCACGAGCCCGACGGCGAGCGCCTTCTGCGCGGGCAGGCGGCGCCCCGTGTACGCCATCTCGCGCACGATGCCTTCGGGCACGAGCCGCGGCAGGCGCTGCAGCGTGCCGACGTCAGCGGTCAGGCCGAGGTTGATCTCTTGGATGCAGAAGAACGCGTCGGCCGTGCAGTAGCGCGCGTCGCACGCGCTGATCATGTCGACGCCGCCGCCGATGCAGCCGCCTTGGATCGCGGCGAGCACTGGAATGCGCGCGCGCTCGAGCGCGTTGAACGACTCCTGGAACACGAGCGCCGACTGCCGCATCAACGAGCGCGCGCGCCCGGGCTCGGCGCTGCGCGTGTTCGCGCCGCTCTCCGCCTGGGCGTTCGCCACGCCGCCGTCGCCCTGGAACACCGCGAGGTCCATGCCCGCCGTGAAGTGCTTGCCGGTCGACGAGAGCACGATCACGCGCGCCTCGCCCTCGTCGCTGAGCTGGTTCACGACCGCGGGCAGCTCGCGCCAGAACGCGGGCGTCATCGAGTTGAACGCCTGCGGCCGGTTCAGCCGCAGATGCGCCACGTGATACTTCAGCTCGAGATCGAAGCAGTCCATGAGCTCTCCTCCTTCGCGCCCGACGTGTGCAAGCACGTCCCGAGTGCGCGCTTTGGTGCACGTACGTCCCCAGTGCGCGCAGTTGTGCGCGTACGTCCCCTGTGCGCGTCTGGGCTACGCCGCGCGGCCGCCGGGCACTTCGACCGTGACGGTGTCGCGGCCCGAGCGCAGCACGGTGCCGGGGCGCGCGCCGGTGTCTTTGCCGTCGCGCACGATCTCGGCGCCGTTCACGAACACGCGCTCGACGCCGATCGCGTCGGCGTAGAGCCGGCCCGCGCCCGCGGGCAGGTCGTACTTCATGTGCACCGGCCCGCTTGCGACGGTGCCCGGGTCGAACACGACCACGTCCGCCTGCCAGCCCTCTGCGAGCCGGCCGCGACCGCGCAGTCCGTAGAGGCGCGCGGGCACGTCGGTCAGCCAGCGCACGCACTCCTCGACGCTCGCGAGGTTCTTCGCGCGCGCATTCCCCAACAAGTTCGTCGAGAACGCGAACGTGTCGATCATGTCGAGGTGCGCGCCGGCGTCGCTCGCGCCCACCACCACGCGCGGGTCGCGCCACACTCTCGCGCGCAGCTGCCAGCTCGCGTCGTCGAGGCCGATCGGAGAAGGCATGAACGAGGTTTCGAGCCGCTCGCTGATCGCGAGGTCGATCATCGTGTCGAACGGCGTCTTCCCGATCTCCTTCGCGATGTCGCCGATCAGCCGGCCTTGCAGGTGCTTGTGCTCCTCGCGCGCCACCTGGTCGACGATCATCCGCTCCCAGTTCGCGAGGCCGCGCAGCAGGCCCGCGCCCTCGGAGTGCGCGCCCTCGTCGAGATGGCGGCGGAACGCGGGATCCTTCAGCCGCTCGATGCGCGCCGGGACCGAGAGCTTGAACAGCTCGGGCCAGTGCGGGAGCGCGTCGAACACGAAGCCCGCGACGAGGTTGATGCGCACCGTCGGGCTCGTAGGCGGCGAGAGCGCCACCACCGTCGCACCGCGCTCGGCGGCGTAATCACTCGCCGCGAGTTGATGATCGACGATGCCCGGGTTGATCGAGTTGGGCGCGAGCAGGTTCCAGTTCAGCGGCCGGTTCGCCGCGAGCGACATGTCGGCCATGATCGATTTCTCTTTGTCGCTCCAGAGGCCGGTGCCGGGAATCGCCTCGAGCACGGTGCCCGGCAGATCGCGGATCGCGCGGCAGAGCGCGACCACTTCTTCGCGCGTCGCGTGGCGCGACGGCACGGGCTCACCGGCGCCGTCGTTGTGCGTCGGCGCGAGCGAGGTGGAGAAACCGAGGCCGCCTTCGCGCACCGACTGCTGCAGCAGCGCGACCATCTCGGCGAGTTCCTCGGGCGTCGCCGCGTGGCCGACCGAGCGCTCCTTCATCACGACGCGCCGCACCGCGCAGTGGCCGACGAGGAAGCCTGCGTTGATCGCGAGCTTGCCGTCGAGCTTGCCGAGGTACTCGCCGAACGTGCGCCAGTCCCACGGCACGCCCTTCTCCAGCGACTGAATCGGCATGCCCTCGACGCGCGACAGCATCGGCATCAGGTAGGCGCCGGCTTCGGGTGTCAGGGGCGCGATCGAGAAGCCGCAGTTGCCGCCGACCACGGTTGTTACGCCGTGGTTGCTCGAAGGCGAGAGCGTCGGGTCCCAGAACACCTGCGCGTCGTAGTGCGTGTGAATGTCGACGAACCCGGGCGCGATCACCTTGCCCGTGGCGTCGACGACGTGCTTCGCGGGCTCCGTCACCTCGCCGATCGCGACGATCTTGTCGCCGCGAATGCCGATGCTGCCGACGCGCCCCGGCGCGCCGGTGCCGTCCACGATGAGTCCGCCGTCGATGCGTACGTCGAGCATGGGTCGCTCCTTGCTGTGAGGTGCTCGGACCGTAGCCCGCTCGCGGGGCGGGGCGCTTCGGGACCGTCGTGGGCTCCCGTAGACTGCGCCGCGATGAGCACGGGCTATCGCACGCAGTCGCCGGACACGAGCCGAGAAGCGGAAGAGCGGCAGATCGCGCATTGGCGCGCGCTGTCCGATCCCGAGAAGGCGCGCGTGCTCGGCGAGATGATGCGGGCCGCAGAGCAACTAGCCCGCGCTGGTGTCGAATCGCGCCATCCGGGAGCGACCGGGGAGGAAGTGCGCCTTCGCCTGCTCGCGCTTCGCCTCGATCGCGAGACGATGATCAGACACTTCGGCTGGGATCCCGAGCGCGAGGGCTACTGAGTTGGAGCTGGAGCCGATTCGCGTGTTGATCGAGGTGACTACGGCGCTGGAACGAGCCGGAGTGGAATACGCAGTCGGCGGCTCGTTCGCGAGCACGTTCCACGGCCTTCCGCGCACTACGAACGACATCGACATCGCGGTGTTCTTGCCCGAACCGAAGGTGTCGGGCGCGTGCGCCGCGCTCGACGGCAGCTTTTTCGTTGACGAAGTCGCCGCGCTCGAAGCCTCGCGCCGGCGCGCGAGCTTCAACGTCTTTCACCGCGACACGATGCTGAAGGTCGACTTCTTCGTGCTCGCGGGAACGCGCTACGACCGCGAGCAGATGCGTCGCCGCGTGCGGGTCGTCGTCGGCTCCGATCGAACGGCTTCTGCGGCGATGCTCGCACCAGAGGACGTGATCCTGCGGAAGCTGGCTTGGTATCGCGAAGGCGGCGGTGTGTCGGAGCGCCAGTGGCTCGATGTGGCGAGCGTGATCAAGGTGCAGCGCGAGCGCCTCGACCGTCCGTATCTGCGCACGTGGGCCGCGGAGCTCGGCGTGGCGGACCTGCTGGAGCGCGCGCTCGTGGAGGCGGGCGCGGTCTGACTTCGCGCATCGCCTCAGCGCGGAATCCCCAACAACTTCCCCGCCTCCGCGCACGTCGCGAGCCTCCGCCCGTGCTTCTCCGCGAGCGCCTTTGCCTTGCGCACCGCGTCGACGTTGCTCTTCGCGCTCGCGTGATCCTCGAGCCCCACGCGCAGGTGGCCGCCGCGCTGCACTGCGAGCTCGGCGATCGGCGTGTCGAAGATGTCGCCCCCTAACACCGCGACCGCCCAGTTCAGGCCGGAGCCGCGCAGCATCGCGAGGTACATCTCGAACGCTTCGGGAATCGGCGGCGTGCTGAAGCTCGGTTCCGCTACCGCGTTCACTTCGCTCGCCTGCGGCTCGCTGCGCGCGCCGCTCCGCGGCGCTTGCGGCAGGTAACCCCCTGCGGCGAAGTAGAGCTTCACGAGCGCGCCGGGCGGCAACGTGCCGGCTCGCTGCATCGCGAGGATCACGCGCAGCCAGCCGGGCTCGAAGATCGCGATGCTCGGGCCGAGTCCGTGCTTGCGGCACAGCTCCGCCATGTGGCGCACGTCGCTCGGCGAGTTCACGTACACGAAGTCCATCGGCGCGGGCCAGCCGTCCGCGCCGCTCGCGCCGAGGTTCACGCTGCCGGGGTCGAGCACGGCCTGGCGGATCGCGCCCGCCTCGGCGAGATGCGCGACGTGGTCGTAACGCGCGGTGCCGTCGATGCCGAAGCCCACGGTGGGGTAGAGGATCGCGTCGGGCTTCTGCGCGAGCACCGCGCGATACGCACCGAGGTAGTCCTCCGCGAAGGCCTGCGGCGTCGGCGACGGGCGCGTCGTGTGCGTGTGCACGATCGCCGCGCCTTCCGCGAAGCACGCGAGCGCGTCGGCGGCGATCTCGGCGTGCGTCTCGGGTGCCGCCGCGTTCTGCGATTTCTTCGTGACGCCGTTCAGCGCCACCTCGAGGATCACCGGCGTGCTCATCGCTTCTTCCCCTTCTTGTTAGGTCGCTTCGCAGCGCTCTTTCTCGCGGGCGCCTTCTTCACCGCACGCTTTGCTTTCGCCGCAACCTTCGGCGCGCGCAGGACGCGCAGGCGCGTGAGCCGCAGCTCGGCGATGCGCCAGGCGCCGTCTTCGAAGACGTAGCGCTCGTGGTAGTGGCCCCAGCCGTCGAGCGTGAACGCGGGCGTGTCGACCCAGTCGTTCATCGCCCACACGCCGCGCGCTTCCGTGTCGCTCAGCACCTCGATCTCGGGCATGTGGCCGTGGTGGAACGTGCGCACCGGCGGCGCCAGCACGCCCGCGAGCCCCGCGACGATCCCGTCGCGCCCGCTCCAGCGCGAATTCGACTCCTCGTCCGTGAGCGTCGCCTCGCGCGCGAACACGGCGCGCATCTCGTCCCAGCGCTTCGTGTCCATCAGCCGGAAGTAGCGCGCCTTGAGCTGATGGATTTGCTCGATCACGCCGAGCGCATCCGCGTCCGTGCGCAGCGCGAGGCGCGGCTCGAGCCACGCGGCGATGCGCTCACACGCGCGCTGCGCTTCGGGCAGGATCTCCGCGAACGCGTGCCAGACGTGGAACATCTCCTCCCACACTTCGAGCGTGACGTCCACACCGGCGTCGCGCGCCCGCGAAGCGAGTCGCGTTGCGTCGTCCAGTAACAACTCCGCGTCGCCCACCTGCAAGAGCAGCGGGGGCAGGCCGCGCAGGTCCGCGTAGAGCGGCGACGCGAGCGGCGTGCGCGAGTCCTTGCCGCCGAGGTACGCGCGCGCCATCTCGCGCAGCGGCGCCTCGGTCACCATCGGGTCGACGCTCGCCTTCGTGCGAATGCTCTCGCCCGTCGCCGCGAGATCCGTCCACGGCGAGATGCACACCGCCGCGGCGGGCAGCGCGTCGCCGGCGTCGCGCAGCGCGAGCAGCGTCGCAAGCGTGAGGCCGCCGCCCGCGGAGTCGCCCGCGATCGCGACGCGCGCCGGCGCGACGCCCTGCGCGTACACCCAGCGCACCGCTGCGACCCCGTCCTCCACCGCCGCGGGATGCGGATGCTCGGGCGCGAGCCGGTACGCGACGTTCAGCACGCGCAGGCCGGCGAGCCGCGAGAGCCGCCCGCACAGCGCGCGGTGCGTCGCGAGCGAGCCCATCGTGTAACCGCCGCCGTGCACGTACACGAGCACGCGCTCCGCGCGCGCGCCCGGCGCGATGGCCCACTCCGCGGGCACACCCCCCGCCCGCACCGCCTCGAACTTCACATCGGCGGGCAGCGGCGTCGCCGCGCTGCCGCGCTCCATGTTCGCGCGCATCTGCGCCAGGTCGCCCTGCAGCGGATTCGCGCGCAACATCTCGAGGATCTTCGGCAGCGCCGCACTCGCCATCGCTCCCTCCTTTCGCGCGAGGTTCCCACGATGAACGACCTGGAAGCAATCCGGCGCCTGCTCGCGCTCTACCCGCAGCTGCTCGACGCGAAGCGCCTCGAAGAATGGGGTGGCCTCTTCACCGAGGACGCGATCTTCGACGTGTTCGGCCGCCGCCTCACGGGCCGCGCCGAGATCGTGCGCGAGATCGGCGCGATGCAGCCCGCGACGCCGCTGAAGCACGGCGTCTTCGCGCCGGTCGTCGAGCTCGACGACGTGAACCGAGCCCGCGCGTGGACCGACTTCGTCACGTTCGTGCAAGGCGCGAGCGGCATCTCGATCGGGAACTTCGCGACATATCACGACGTGCTGGCGAAAAGCGATGGGCGCTGGCGCATCGCGTACCGCGCGATCGTGAGCGCGGGGGAGATCGCGCCGAAGGAAGTGGGGCGCGCGCCGGGGTTTTAGGGACGGCTAGGCGCCGAGCGAGCCTGAGGGTTACGCGCCGATCCGTTTCCGCCGGGTTTAGATCCCAAGTTCCTCGGCGTGTGCAGCCATCTCTCGATCGATCTCGGCGGCCAACTCTCGCGTGGTGGAGAACGTAAGGTCGGGCGTAGCGACATCGTCCATGAATGCATGTATCCGCAACGAAACCTCGGCGTCTCGATGGCGGACTCGCAGATTCCACGCGCGCTCCGATTCCACCGGCATCCGGGCGATCTCATCGGACAGGGTGCGAGCTTGCGTCGCGTCGAATCCCTCGACCAGATTCGCAACGCGTTGAAGGAAGGGCATCACCTCGCCCTGATCGAAGCCCGTCGAGGCTTCGCCCAATGCAACATTCGGAGAATCCGAAGCCGGATCACCCGTCGAGCACCCTGCGAGGGGAACTGGAACCGCGAATATCGCAATCCTGAGGGCGACGACGAGGCGGCGTACGTGCGTCTTTTGGCGGGTCACGTCCGTCGACCTTCGTCACTCTCTGGGCGGCACCCACACGCGGTCCGGGTTCCCCACCTTGTACAGCTTCGCCGCGTTTTCCCATAACAACTTGTTCTTCACCCGCTCGGGCTTCCCGCGCAGGCCGGCGTCGATCTTCTCGCGCACGTTGCCGAACAGGCAAACTGGGTGTGGGTAGTCGGTCTCGAACAGCACGTTGTCCTCGCCGATCGCGTCGAGCAGCTGTTGAGGCGCGTGCTCTTCGTAGAAGTAACACCCGTACACCTGGCGCTTGAAGTACTCGCTCGGCAGCAGCGTCATCTCGGGCCGCGTCTCGCGCACGCGCGAGTAGCCGTAGGTGTAGTCGCACGATTCGAGGATGAACGGGATGAAGCCGATGCCGCTCTCGACGGAGATCACTTTGAGGCGCGGGTAGCGCGCGAGCACGCCGGAGAAGAGCAGGTCGACGAGCTGCTTGCCGTTGTCGAGGAAGAGCTGCACGGCGACGGTGGCGTTCGTCGAGCCCATGCCCGTCACTTCCATGCGCTCCCTGGTGAAGCCGCCGTCGAAGGTGCCGGTGCCGATGTGGAAGCTGACCGGGAGATCGAGGTCCTGCGCCGCGGCCCAGAAGCGGTTCCAGTGCGGGCTACCGAGGATCGGCATGCCGTGCACCTGCGGCTCGCCGGTGAAGAGCACGCCCTTGTGCCCGATCTTCGCGGCGCGCTCCATCTCGATCACGGCCGCGTCCACGTCCCAGAACGGCGTCGCGGCGATCGGGATGAAGCGGCGCGCGTCCGCGCTGCACCAGTCGATCAGGAAGTCGTTGTACGCCCTAACACATGCGAGCATCAGCTCGCGGTCGCCGAGCTTGAGGAACGCCTGCGAGCCGAAGCCGCCGACGTTGGGATAGATCGCCATCGCCCACACGCCGATCGAGTCCATGTACGCGATGCGAGCCTTCGCGTCGTAGGAAGCGGGTGGGCACTCGTCGAGGTTCTTCGGCGCCGCCGGAAACGGCTCCTTCCAGCCTGCGACCGCAGTGAATCCGATCGGCACGATCGGCGCCTCGCCCGCGATGCTCCACATGTCGACGCCGTCGGCGTTGCGCGTGAGGCGCGGCGCGCGGTCGCGGAACTTCGCCGCCACGCGGCTAGACCAGACGTCGGCCGGCTCCGTGATGTGCGTGTCGACATCGATGACCCAGTCGCGGATTTCCATGGGCGCTCCTTCGGGTTGCGAGGAGCGCAGCATAGGGCGGCGAAAGCCCGCCGCGTGTCAGCGCCGCTTGCGCTGCCGAGCCGCAGCGAGCGCGCCGGCGGCGACCGTTGCGAGCGCGAGGAACGACGGCTCGGGCACCGAGCGGAGAGTGAAGTTGTCGATGCCCTCGACCTCCCCGCCGAACACCGCCTCGACGCTGAGCCGTATCGACGTGACGTCGGCGAGGATCGCGTCCCACTCTTGTTGCGTCTTCCCAAAGGCCGCCGCCGAGAGCGTCGCCGAGTAAGTCGTCCAGGTCGCGGTCGGTTGGCCGGGCGCCGGCAGCAGGTCGAGGGTCGCGCTGCCACCCGGCCCAGAGATCGTGAGGTGCCCGTAGTCCTCCCCTGCGCTCGTCCACGGCGGGGCCGTGATCGAGAGCTGATTGCCGTCGAACGACACCGTTCCGCCGTCGAACGCGCTCAGGTCCCCGAGAAACTTCGCGGGTGCGAAGATGTAGGTGATCGGGCCCTCACTGTTGTCGATGTAGAGGAAGCCATTCGGACCGGCCACCAGTTGCTGAAACACCGAGGCGCCGGTGTGAGTCCAGCCATCCGTATCGACTTGGAAATCGCTCGTGATCGTGGTGGCGCTCGCGAAGCCGGGAGCGACGGCGAGGAAAGTACAGAGCAGCAATGCGCGCATGGTCCGAGACTCCTTGGGGATGAAGTGGGCGGCGGCCGGTGGAAGTGGCAGCCGAATTTCCTGAAAAATCTCTGAAGCCCGCGACTGCTCGGCATTGAAGCGCGCAAGACTAGACGCGACGCTCGGCTCTCCTGGGAGGAGTCCCGCATGTCCGGTCGTCTCGCTGGCAAAGTCGCGTTCATTACCGGCGCTTCGTCGGGAATCGGCGCCGCGTGTGCGCTGCGCTTTGCGCAAGAGGGCGCGTCGCTGGCGGGCTTCGACTTGAACAAGCCGGAAGCCGGCGCGGGCGACGACTGGCTCGCAGGCGCCGCGCTCGCGCGTAACACCTTCTTCGAGACCGGCGACGTGCGCGACGAGGCGCGCGTGCGCGAAGTCGTGGCGCAGGTGAAGGAGCGGCTCGGGCGCATCGACGTGCTGGTGAACGCCGCGGGCGTCGCTGGCGGCGGCATGGTGCACATGCTCGACTCGAACGAGTGGGACCGCGTCGTCGACGTGAACCTGAAGGGCACCTACCTCGCGTCGAAGCACGTACTCGGCGTGATGCTCGCGCAGCAGAGCGGCGCGATCGTGAACGTCGCGAGCGTCGAGGGCATCGAGGGCTTCCTCGGCGGCAGCTCCTACAACGCGTCGAAGGGCGGCGTCGTGCTGCTCACGAAGAACATGGCGATCGACTACGCGCGCGCGGGCATCCGCGTGAACGTGATCTGCCCCGGCTTCATCGACACGCCGATGTTCCGCGCCGTGATCCTGAACGGCCCGGCCGCCGCGATCGCGCCGCAGATCAAGGAAGCGCACCAATTAGGGCGCTTCGGCAAGCCCGTGGAGATCGCGAACGCCGCGCTCTTCCTCGCGAGCGACGAGGCCAGCTTCGTCACCGGCGTCACGCTGCCCGTCGACGGCGGCTACACCGCCGGGCATCGGTTTTCGCTGGGGTGAAGGGTCAGAGATCCTCGGGTCGCAACCCAGTAGCCTTCGCGATGCGCGCGAGCATTCGCGGCCCGATCTCGTCTCCGTCGTGATGCGACCAGACGAAGATTCGCCAGCCTTGGCGCTTCATCGTGATGTGCGAACCGCGCTGGCGAACACGCACCCAGCCGATTCGTTCGAGCGCCGCGAGGACTCGCGATGCCCGGGTGCTCGACCACGACATCAGGCGGCCGCGGAGGGCTCGAAGCTCACACTCACTGCGCCGCGCGGCCCCTCGCCATGCTCGATGCGATCCGCGATGACGTGCAGCGCGAGCGCGACGGCTTTGGCGAGGGCGTCATCCGCGTTGTCGCCGTACGCCATGGCGCCGGGGATTTCGACGACGTCGGCAATCCAACGCCCGTCTTCTTCTCGTTCGATCTCGACGCGGTAGCTCATCTTCATGCTTCCACTCGGGACCAGGGGTTCGAGCAACCTAGCTGCGTCGTGGGTGGGATGGAAGGTGAACGAGAGTTCACGCCGCCTCCATAACAATCGCCCTGGCGCGCCCCCGCCCCTACCGTGCCGCGCATGCCTCCCTCGCTCGCGCTGTTCGCCGCGTGCAATCCCGGCATCGAGCCGCTGCTTGCGCGCGAGGTCGCGGGGCTCGGCGCGGAGGCGCGCGAGACGCCTGGCGGAGTCGAGCTCGCGGGCGATCTCGCGCTCGCGATGCGCGCGGCGCGCTGGCTCGGCTGCGCGAGCCACCTGATGCTGCGCGTCGCGGAGTTTCGCTGCCGCGCACCGGGGGAGCTCTCGCGCAAGGCCGCGGAGATTCCGTGGCGCGCGTGGCTGCGCAGCGAGGTTCCGCTCGCGATCCGCGCGACGAGCAGAGCGTCGCGCGTGTTTCACACCGGGCTCGTTGCGGAGCGCGTGCGCGCGGCAGTCGAGGATGCGCTCGGCGCGAAGCCCGCGTCCGCAACGACTCCCGACGAGCCCGCGGCGCGGCTCCAGGTCCGCTTCCACCGCGACGTGTGCACGATCTCGCTCGAAGCGACCGCGACGCCGCTGCACCGCCGCGGCTATCGCCTCGAGAGCGCGAAGGCCCCGCTGCGCGAGGATCTCGCGCACGCGCTGGTTCTCGCGAGCGGGTGGCAACCTGGCGAAGCGCTGCTCGATCCGTTCTGCGGCTCCGGCACGATCGCGATCGAGGCGGCGGGGCTCGCGCTCGGTCTCGCGCCCGGTCGGCTGATTCCGCCGCCGCTCTCGCATCTCGCGCTGTTCGACGAGACAGCGTGGCGGCGCGTCGCCGCGGAGACGCGTGCCCCGAACAGCTCGTCAATCTGCGCGAGCGATCGCGACGCCGGTGCGATCGCAGCGGCGCGCGCGAACGCCGAGCGCGCGGGCGTCGCGCACGCGATCGCGTTCGAGCGCGTGGCGCTGACGAAGTGCGCCTGGCTCGCGGCGCCCGAGTCGGCGCCGACGCGCGGCGTGCTCGTCACGAATCCGCCGTTCGGGCGCCGCGTGTCCGAGGCGCAGAAGCTGGAGACGCTCTATCAGGCGCTCGGCCAGCGCACGGCGAAGCTCGGAGCGGGCTGGCGCGTCGCGCTCCTCGCGCACGACGCTCGACTCGCGCGGCGCACGGGCTTCGCGCTCGAAGCCGTCTTCGCGACGAAGCACGGCGGCATGAACGTGAGCGCTCTCGTGGGGAGCGCCGCAACCGCGAGCGATTAGGGATTCTGCGGAACGCCCGGCAGGTCGCTTGGGATGCGCGCCCACGGCAGCTCCCGGCTCTGCCAGCACACGAGCTGCGGCTCGATCCAGCTCGGGTCGTCGAACGCGCCCGCTTTCGCGAAGACCATCCCGCGCGCGTCGTGGTCAACGGGAAACGAGGCCCCTGTTCGACCTCCGCTCGGCTGCGCCTCGCTGCGCGCGGCGAAGCGCCGCTTGCTGGCGCTCGACGCGTCCGCCACTCGTGCCCGTAACAACCCAGCTCTTCGGCGAGCCCGCGAGCAGCCGGAGCTTCGCGGCTTCGAAGCCGACGACCGTGGCGAACGCACCGCCCGTCGCTTTGCGGCAGTCGGTGCAGAAGCAGTGCACGGCCTGCGCGCCCGCGGCGTCGCACTCGAAGCGAATCGCGCCGCGGCCGCAGGCGCCCCTCGCGATCATCGCGACGCCTCCAGCGAGATCGGCTCGCGCATCACCTCGAACACCTCCGCGCTTTGGCGCGAGAGCTCGTCGTACCGCTCGGCGGGTCCGCTCACGGTCCCGCGCGTGACGTCGAGGCGAAGCTCGAGCGCGCGTCCGGACTCGCTCGCGCTGCTGCTGACGCGCACGAGCTCGCCGCCCAGTTCTCCGCGGGCGGGCGATCGCTTCCGAAGCGAATAGCCGTCGGGCGGCGTGAGCCGCGTGCGCGTCTCGAAGCGGAAGGGGATGTCGAACTCAAACGGCGAGCTGCGCTCGGCCGCCGGCGCCACCGCGAGGAGCTCCTCCTCCCACCCGATCGGGGCGCGTCCTACGATGCCGTCGGCGGTGCGCGAGAACGCGCCGCGCAGGTCGTAGCTCGCGCGCAGCGCGAAGCTGCGCTCGGCGTGATCGAGGTTGTCGACCTCGAGCGAGCGGACGAGCGCATCGTTCGAGAGCACGGCGCCGCGCAGCGCGTCCTTCCAGTTCGCGCGGTCGTTGTTGCGGAAGAAGTCCCGCACCCACGCCGCGGGGTAGCCGTTGAACGTCACCGTTTCCTCCACGGCTGCCGTGCCGTCCGCCGCGAGCGTCACACCGCGCTCGACACGCACCGAGTGTCCCGCGTCGGCGGGAGCAGCAATCAGCTCGAGCCTCGGATTCTCGTCCTCGATCAGCAGCACCGAGTTGTTCCAGAGGCCGCGCGGCGACGCGCTGCCGAGCGCGAGGCCTTTGTCCGTGGCGTCGAGCCAGCGCGCATCCTTGCAGTCGAGGCAGCGCACGATCATGTGGTCGAACTGATCGAGCGAGGGAAGCTCGGCGTCGACCTCGTCGGCGAAGCTCGCGAGCGCAAGCCGCGACGAGGCCGCGCACGGGCGCATACAGGCGCCGCTTCGACGTGGCCTGCTCGTTCTGCAGCGGGTCGAGCACGTACGCGTCGCCAGGCTTGCCGCGCACGACGAACTGGGTGAAGGTCGACGTGCGCGATCGGCGCGCGGTCGAGGAGCTCTCCCGGCTCGAGTTCGACTTCCATCCGCTGTGGGAGCAGATCAAGACACGCGACGGAACGAGTCGCGCGCCTCGTCCGTGCGTCCTGTTCCGAACTGAATCCACGCGAGCGTGTCGGTGGCGGGCGCGAGGTTTTCGCTGTTTGGATCGAACAGCTCCTCCATGCAGCGCACGGCGCGTTCCGCGTGCGGCAACGCCTCCGCGAAACGTCTCTCGCGGCCGAGGGCGTACGCCACCTGGTTCGACGAAGCGCACAGGCGCATTTTCTCACTGAACGTGCGCGCAGGCTTCGCGGTGAGCTCGGCGTGCAGCGCGAGAGTGGGAGCCGGATCGCCGCGCTTGCTCGCGATGTGCGCCTGCGACCAGCGAACTTTGAGCGCGTCTTCGCGGCCGAATGCGCCGGCGCGCGTTGCGAGCTCGCTCGCGCGGACGAGCAAGCGGTCGGCTGCGTCGAGGTCGCCGAGCTCGGCCAACACGGCGGCCTCGGCCATCAGGGGGTCCGCGAGCTTGGGAGCGTCCGCGCCGCCAGTCTTTCGCAGCGCGGCCGCGGCGCGGTCGAGCGCCTCGAAGCCACCTTGCAGATCGCCCAGCGCGAAGCGGGCTTGTGCGAGCGCCCCGCCCGCGCTCGCCGCCATGTCGCTCTCGAGTCCCAGCAGCAGCTCGATCTGTTCGCGCGCGTTTCTCAGCGACTCTTCCGCGCGTTTGTGCTCACCGAGCGAGCTCTGCGCGATGCCGAGCACCCACAGCACGGTCCCCTGCATCGCGCCGAGGGCGGTGCGCTTCGTCGCGAGCTCGAGCGCGTGCGAGATCGCTCCGAGGCCGAGCCTGGCCTCGCCCGCGTGCAGGTGAACCATCGCGAGGGTGATGTGCGCACTCACCACCATCGGATTCTCCGGCCCCAGCGCGGCGGTGAGCGTGTCGATCTGCGTCGAGGCGAGCAGGATCGCTCGTCGGGGATCTCGTGCAGCGACCGCGTCGACGTACTTGGCGCCGGCCTGCAGCGTGAGTTGGTGAGCCGCGCCGAAGCGCGCCTCGGCGCGCTCACGCGCAGCCGCCGCGAGCCGTTCGGCGCTCGCGGCATCTCCGGTGCGGCCCGCAATGTCGCTGCGGCGGAGGTTCACCTCGACCGCAACGCGCGTCGCGCCAGCGCCAGCGCTGTCCGCGAGCTGCTGGATCGACACGAGCAGGCCGTCCACCGCGTCCGCGTCTCCGCGCTCGATGAGCTTCTCCTGCAGGGAGTCGAGGGCTGCGCTCGTCTGGGCGAGACGCGGATCCGATTCCGCGAACAGCACCGCTTCGCGAAATGCGAGCAGGGTCTGCTCTCGCGCGGTGGTGAGATCTCCGCTCGCCGTCGCCTTCTCGGCCTCGGCGCGCGCCTTTTCCCACACGTCGTGACGCGCGAATCTCTGTGGACTCTGCGCTAGCGCGTGGCTGCCCACGAACAGCGCGAGAACCAGCCCAAGTCTCGCCTTCATCGTCGATCCCCTCAGCGCCTGGCCCGCGCTCTCGCGATGCTCTCCCGCCGCGCGAGCGAATCGCAACAAGATTCGGGCTTCCTCTTCAGAGCCGCGTGTCACAAGCTCGCGGCTCGTTCCGGAGCCCCGCATGAGCGCCGCCTTCGACCTCGCGACGATCGACATCTACGACCCCGCGCAATACGAGACAGCGTTCCCGCACGAGAAGTTCGCGTTTCTGCGCGAGCACGCGCCGGTGCACTGGCACCCGACGCCGGACGGCAACGGCTTCTGGCTGCTCTCGCGCCACGACGCGGTGATCGAGGCGTCGAGCGATCCACTCACGTTCAGCGCCGAGCTTGGCGGCGTCGTGATCGAGGACCTCGAGCCGCAGCGCCTCGCACAAATGCGCGGTCAGCTGCTCGCGATGGATCCGCCGAAGCACCGCGAGGTTCGGCGCAAGGTGCTGGTCGGCTTCACGCCGGGCCTGGTGGGACGCATGGAGCCGTTCCTGCGCGAGCGCGCGCGCGCCGTAATGACTTCGGCCGCGGAGAAGGGCGCGTGCGACTTCGTGCACGAGATGGCAGCGCAGCTTCCGCTGCAGGTGATCTGCGAGATCTTCGGAATTCCCGAGGTCGACCGCGGCTGGATCGTGGATGCGGCCGACCGCGTGATCGGGCGCGACGATCACGAGCTCGATCCCGAACAGAACAATGGCCAGGCGAGCTTCAAGCTCGGCGCCTACGGCTTTCAGCTCGCCAGCGAGCGCCAGGGGAAGGGCGGCGCGGATCTGATCTCGCAGCTCGTGAACGCACCCGGCGACGCCGCGATCACGCCGGTCGAGTTCGCGAGCCTGTTCATCCAGCTATTCGTCGCGGGCAACGAGACGTCGCGCACGCTGCTCACGGGAACGCTGGTCGCGTTCACCGAGAATCCCGACTCGTACCGCGCGCTCGAGCGCGAGCCGCAGCTGCTCGAGACGGCGATCGAGGAGATGCTGCGCTGGACGACGCCCGTGCACTACTTCCGCCGCACCGCGACGCGCGACATCGAGCTCCAGGGCCACAAGATCCGCGCGGGCCAGAAGGTGGTGCTGCACTACACGTCGGCAGACTTCGACGAGCGCGTGTTCGCCGAGCCGTTTCGCTTCGACATTCGCCGCGATCCGAACCCGCACCTCGCGTTCGGCTGGGGCGAGCACTTCTGCCTCGGCGCAAAGCTCGCGCGCCTCGAAGCGCGCGTGTTCTGGGAGGAGTTCTTCGCGCGCTTCCGCGGGTTCGAGCTGGTGGGCCCGGTGCGGCGCATGCGCTCGAACCTCAACAACTCGCACAAAGAGATCCGCGTGAGGCTGACGGTGCGGTAGCGGCGCAGGTCCGGCCCGCGCGCCTACGCCGCAGCGAGCTCGAGCGCGCCTACTGCGCCGGCGTATTCGCCGCGCTCGAGGAAGATCGCGTCGCGACCGAAGGCGCTGGTGATTTGGTGGAGGACGCCGCACAGGCTCGGGTTCGCGCGCAGGGTGGAGCCGCCGAACACGATCTGGCGCAGGCCGTGCGGGGCCGCGAGGCCGGCGCAGATCAGCGCGACGTTCTCGCCGACGAGGCCCATGATCGCGCTCGCGACGTCTTCGGGCGCGGGCTTGTGGCCGTCGCGCAGTACGGGCTTGCCGAAGTTCGCAGCTGTTAGGTCGCCCGTGAGCGCGATCTCGCCGGGCCGGTAGATGTCGGAAACGAGCATGTCGACGTGGCGGCGGTCGCCCCGCGCAGCGAGCGCGCAGATCTGGTCGAAGCTCGCGCTGCCGAGCAGCAGCGCAGCGAGGCCCATCACGGTGCCGCCGCCGAGGGCGGTGCCGCCGACGCGGCTCACCGAGAGGCGGTCCGCGAGCATCGCGCTGGTGCCGGTGCCGACCGAAACGAGGAGGAACGGGTGGGGTGCGCTGCGGCCTTCGGCATCGAGCAGCGCGGTGGCGCCGGCGCCCCACGCGGCGAACTCGTTCACGCGCACGGCTTCCGCGCCGAGCCGGCGGGACAGCTCGGAGGCGCCGCCTCCGGTGAGGCCGATCCGCCGCGGCGAGAGCTTTGCGACCAGCTTCTCGGCGTGCGCAGGATCACCGGCGGGCAACACCTCGTGCACCACCTCGCCGCCGCTGCGAATTGCCACTTTCGTGAGGCTCGCGCCCGAGTCGATGCCGACCGCGTCCACCATTGCGCCGACCGCTCCCGATCTGAGTCCGACCCGATTCAGCTTCGCTCGCGAGGCGTCACAATTCGGTGTCGGCTGATTGCGCCGCTGATATACCTCGGATTCTTCGCAGCGCGGGGCGCCATGTATACCCAGTTCTACGGCCTGCGTGAGAAGCCTTTCACGCTGAGTCCCGATCCGAAGTACCTGTTCCTGTCGGACTCGCACCGCGAGGCGCTCGCGCATCTGCTCTACGGCATCGAGCAGGGCGAGGGCTTCATCGCGGTGACCGGCGAAGTCGGCACGGGTAAGACCACGCTCTGCCGCACGCTGCTCGACCGGCTCGACCCGAGCACCGAGGTCGCATTCGTGTTCAACCCGCCGCTCAGCGGGATGGAGCTGCTGCAGGCGATCCATCACGAGCTCGGCCTGCTCGGCGGCGAAGCGACGCGCCAGGAGCTGACCGAGGAGCTGAACCAGTTCCTGCTCGAGAAGAAGGCGCAGGGTCGGCGCGTGCTGCTGATCATCGACGAGGCGCAGAACCTCGAGCGCGACGCGCTCGAGCAGGTGCGCTTGTTAGGCAACCTCGAGACGAGCACGGCGAAGCTGATCCAGATCATCCTGCTCGGGCAGCCCGAGCTCGACGCGAAGCTCGAGTCGACCGATCTCCGGCAGCTGCGCCAGCGCATCACGGTGCGCTGGCGGCTCGCGCCCCTGAACGCGGCGGAGACGCGCGAGTACGTGACGCATCGCCTCAAGGTCGCCGGCGCGGCGCGCGAGCTGTTCACCGAGCTCGCGACCCGCGAGGTGCACCGCCGCTCGCGCGGCATCCCGCGCGTGATCAATCTGCTGTGCGACCGAGCGCTGCTCGCAGGTTTTGCCGCGCAGTCGCAGTCGATCGGCCTCGGTCTCGTCTCGCAGGTGGAGAAGGAGATCGCGGGACCGCCGAAGGGCGGCAGCTACTTCGCGAGCTGGCGCGATCGCTTCGTAGTGCGCCCTGACTTGCTCGTGGCGGCGCTCGTGGGCGCGGCGGCCGTGGCGCTCGCGCTCGGGATCGCGCTCAGCGCGGGCTGGCTGCGCGGTGACGCGAAGGAGGCGCCGCCCGATGTCGCGGCCGGAGCGCGAGAGGAGCGGGTGGCCGAGCCCCGGCGAGCACTCGAGCTGCCGGAGGTGTCGTCGCCGCCGCCCGCCGAGCCGCGCGTGAATCTCGCCGAGGCGCTCGCGCGGCTCTCGCCCGCCGCGACGGGTGCCGCGAGCTTCGACGCGCTGCTCGAAGCCTGGGGTGAGCCGCGCGCGGGCGCGGACGTGCTCTCGATCGGGCAGGTGCAGGATCAGCTGCGCGCGCGCTGGTTCTCCGTGATCGCCCTCGTGAGCAGCGACCTCGACGCGCTGCGCAAGATCGATCGCCCTGCGCTGCTCATGCTGAAGGCGCTCGACGGCGCGGCGCGGCCGGTACTGCTGGAGCGCATCGATGCGGACTCCGCACGGTTGCGCGGGCTCGCCTTCGAGGGCTCGGCAAGCGTGCCCCTCAGCGACCTCGCGGCGCACTGGGATCGCACGGCGTACGTCGCATGGCGGAACTCGGCGCAGCTGCCGGAGCTGCTCGTACGAGGCGAGCAGACCGAAGCGGTGATCTGGCTGCAGAACGCGCTCACGCAGCTGGGACTCTTCGCGGGGGGCGCCACGGGCCGCTTCGACGCGGAGACTGCGCGTGCCGTACGCGCTTTCCAGCGCGCACAGGGAATCGCGCCTGACGCAGCGGTGGGGCCGTTCACGCAGCTGATGCTCTACGGGGCGCTGCCGGAGTCTGGCGCGCCGTCGCCGCGTCTCGCGGAGCCCGCGGCGTGAGCACGATCCTGAAGGCGCTGAAGCGCCTCGACGAGGAGCGCCGCGCCGAGGCGGGGCCGAAGACGCTCGGAGAGCAGGTCCTCGCTGGCGCTAGCGCCCCGCGCGCGACGGCCGCCCGCCCTAACAAACGCATCGCGATCGCCGCTGGCATCGGGCTCTGCCTGCTCGGCGGCGCCGCATACTTCGTGGCGACGAGCGACCCCGCGCCGACGCCCGCGCCCGCATCGCCACCAGCGGCAACCCGTTCGCCGGAGGAAATGGCCGCGGCGGTCGCGCGGGCGGAGCCCGATGCGCTCCCGCGGCGCGGCGCGCCACTCGCTGGCGACGAGATCGACGCCGACGTGCGAAGGCAGCTCGCCGCGAGGGAGGTGCGGGATGCGACAGCGGCGCAAGCGAGCTCGACTCTTCCGGCGGCGGGCCACCAACCGGAGCCGCGGGTGGGCGCCGAGATCCCGCCAGAGACGCGACTGGAGGAGCAGCGCGCGCGTGCGGAAGCGCTGCGCCGCCTCGCGGCGCGCCGTGCAGGAGCAGAGCCGGCGCGAGACGGCGTAACAACTCACGATGCGCCTGCGCGGAGCGTGTCGCCGGCGCTGCCGGATCCGCCGCGCGATGCTCCGATCGCGCGCGCGGAGCCGGTTCGCGACAAGCCGGCGCCTCCCGCGCCCGCGCAAAGCCCGGAGCCCGAGCTGCCGGCGCCTGCTGCTGCGACCAGCCCCCCGCCTGCGCTGGTCGTCGAGCGCACGCAGTGGCACCCCGCCGCCGAGAAGCGCAGCGCGTGGGTGAGCGCCGGCGGCGAGACGCGCGAGCTGCGCGAAGGCGACGTGATCGAGGGCGCGATCGTTCGGGAGATCCGCCCTTCGAGCGTGCTGTTCGCGTTCGAGGGCGAAGAGCTGAAGCGCGGAGTCGGCGAACGCTGATCGCTCAGCCCGCGCGCCAGCGCCGCCTCACCGCGCGCGTGTCCGGCTGTCCCGCGCGCTCCCAGAGGACCCACAGCGCACGTTCGACGTCGAGCCGAAAGATCGGGTCCGCGCGGTCGAACGAGGCGAAGCGCACCGCGGCTTGAACGCGCGCCCGGAGAGCGCGAGCCGGCGCCAGCTCACTTCAGCGAGATGCTGCCGTTGCTCGCGCGCAGCTTGATCGGTGCGCCGCCGCGGCCGAGCGTGCACTTGAGGCGGCCGTCCTTCTCTTGCGGAGCGCACGGCATTTCGCGCTGTGCGCGGATCACGCCGTTGTCGACGCGAATGTCGACATCGCCGTCGACCTGCTCCGGCAGATCGAGCTCGATGCGGCCGTTGCTCGTGGCGAGCACGATGCCCTGCGCGTCCACGCTCGCGAGCTGGCACCAGATCGCCCCGTTCGAGGTCGCTGCGTCGACCGAGCCTTTGTGTTCGTGCAGATCGATCTTGCCGTTCGACGAGCGCGCCACGATGCGTCCGCAGATGCAATCGGCGTGCACGCGCGCGTTCGAGGTGTGCACTTCGACGTCGCCGACGATGTCGGCCACGCGTACCGGTCCGTTGCTCGAGTGCGCACGCAGCGGAGCGCGCAGCCCGGAGACGTGCACCGTGCCGTTGGAGCTGTTCACGCTCACGCGCGTCGCACGCGGCACGCGCACCTCGAGGTCGGCCTTGCCCCGTAACAAGAAGCGGCCCGGCACGTCGACCTCGACCACGAGCTCTCCGCTCACGTCGCGCGCGGTGACCTTGATCTCGTCAGCGCGGCGTGCCGCGTCTTCGAGCGATTCGCCGCGCGCTGCGCGCGTGATCTTCAGCGCGACGTCGCTGCGCTCTTCGCCGATCACCTGCGTGCGCCCGTTCTCGTTCTCGATCGCGAGGCCGCCGCGGGGCGCCGGCAGCATGCGCGTCTCTTCGAGCTCCGCGCGCTCGCGCCACGGGATGCCTTGCAGCAGCGAGCGCAGGAACCCGCCGAAGCGCGACGAACCCTCACCATCGTGTTCGTCGCGCTGCCAGCTCACGACTGCGTCCCCCGCGCGTGCTCGACCAGCCGCGTGAGCACCGCGCCGCCGGGGCCCTGCAGCGAAACGCTCGCGTACGGCGTGAACTCGCTCTCGTACGGGTTCACCTCGATCGCGTTTCCGCCGCGCCGCAGCACGTCCATCGGAAACTCGGCCGCGGGGTACACGGTCGCCGACGTGCCGATCACGAGAATGCAGTTCGCGCGCTCGACGGCGGCGATGCAGGCGCGCAGCGTTCGCGGCGGAATCGGCTCGCCGAAGCTCACGGTGTCGGCCTTCACGATGCCGCCACACTCGGGACAGAGCGGCGGCAGGTTATCAGGGTCGACCGTGATCGCGCGCGGATGGAAGCGCGTGTGGCAGCCGAGGCAGCGCAGCCAATGGTGATTCCCGTGGATCTCGAGCAGCCCGCGCTGGCCGGCTTGGCCGTGCAGGTCGTCCACGTTCTGCGTGATGACGGTGTCGAGCAGGTCCATCTCTTCGAGTGCGACGAGCGCGCGGTGGCCCGCATTCGGCTTCGCGGCGCCGAGCGTCTCGGCGAGCCCGATCGCCCAGGGCTCCTTCGGGTTCAGGCGCTCGCGCCACGCCTTCGCGGGATCGCGCATGAAGCGCTGGTAGCCGTCGAGCGGCGGCTCGCCGTACTTCGTCCAGAGCCCGCCAGGACCGCGGAAGGGAGGAATGCCGCTCTCGACGGAGAGCCCGGCGCCGGTGAGCGCCACGACCGAGCGAGCCGCGCGCAGCATGCGCGCCGCCTGCGCGATGCGCGCATCGAGCTCGGGCGTGAGCGTGAAGTCGTCGCTGCTCATCAGTGGTACTGCCTGCGGCGGCGCTCGTCGTCGCCGTCGAGCGCGCGCAGCTTCTTGCGCATGCGCCAGCGGCGGAACTTGTACTGCAGCTGCGAGATCGTGATGCCCGCATCGCCACTGCCCGCGAGAAGCGCGAGGCCGACGAGCACGCCGCCGAGGTGGCCGACGTGGCTCACGCCCGGCGTCGCGAAGATCAGGTCCATGAGGAACAGGAACGGAATCAGATAGAGCGCGCGCAGCGGGATCGGCGGGATGATCAGAAGAATCCGGCGATCGGGCCAGGTGAGCGAGTGCGCGAGCAGCACCGCGTAGATCGCGCCCGATGCGCCGAGCGTCATCGTCGATCCCGAGAGGCCGAGGTAGAAGAGCGCGCCCTGCCAGAGCGCGATGATCATGCCCGCGCCGGTGCCAGTGATTAGGTAGTACCGCAGGAACTTCTCGGTTCCCCACGCGCTCGCGATCTCGCTGCCGAACATCCAGAGCATCAGCAGGTTCGCGACGAGGTGCCAAGGGCCGCCGTGCACCCACATGTACGTGAAGAGCCGCCACACCTGGCCGTGCTCCCACACGAGCTGCGGCTCGACGTACATGAACGCGGCGATGCCGAAGCCTTGCGCGAGGAAGAGGGCGACGTGCACGCCGAGCAGCCACTTGATCACGTCGGGCGTGTGCGCCGGCCCGAATCGCATCTGTGCGCCGCCTCGTCCGTACACGCGTCTCGCTCCGTCTGTGTTGCCCGCTTCGGCCGGGCGCACGGAGCGACCTGAGCGATGCGCGCGGTGGCGGGCCTACCGATGGGTTCGTGCTGGATTCTGCGCGGGGGGCGCGGGGCCGCGCAATGAGGGCATCCTAACCGTGGCCGCGAAGCGGGGTCAACGAGAAACCCCAGCTCAGGCCCGCGCCGGGGCGAAATTGTCGAGGGCGTCGGCGGCGGCTGCCGGCGCGAGGCCGGTGAGATCCACGACCGGGAGATCGAGCGCGAGCTCGCTGCGCATGCGAGCGAGCTGCGCGCGGGCTGCCTCCCGGCCGCCGCACAGCACGGCGCGACACACGTCGGTGTCGGGCACGTCGGCGAACCAGGGGTGGAAGCGCCGGAACTGCGCGAGCAGCTCGGGCGAATCCGGGGCGAGGGCGGGGCGCGCGAAGACCTGGAGCACGCGCTCGATCTCGCGCGGCGAGCGCTTGCGCGCGGCGCAGGCGGCTTCGAGCTGCGCTGTCGCTGCGGCGACGCGCTCGGCGAGCGGCGCGACGTTGATGTTCCAGGCGTCCGCGTGCTCGGCCACGAGCGCCAGCATCCGTGGGCGCGCCGCGGCGAGCTCGACCACGGGCGGCGCCGCCAGCGCGGGCCGCACGCGCGCGCGATCGAGTCGCACGAAACGCCCCTGCGCCGAGACCTCCTCGCCGCGCCAGAGCGCGCGCAGCGCTCGTAACAACTCGTCCAGCTGCGCGATGCGCTCGCGTGCGGGGCGAAGCGCGAGGCCGAAGCGCGCGTCGGCGAGCTGTGCCCCGATCGCGAGGAACGCGCGCTGCCTGCCCGGCGCGATGCGCTCGAGCGTCGCGAACGACTGCGCGAGCTTCGCCGCGTGCCAGTGATGCGCGAGGCGGATCGACGCGAGCTGGATGCGCTGCGTGCGCTGCGCGAGCGCCGTCGTCACGGTCCAGCCGTCGAGCACGTCGCGCTCGCCGAGGCTCGGAATCTGCGAGACATCGCCGTCGACGTAGGCGGCCGCGTAGCCGAGCGCCTCCGCGCGCTGCACGAGCGCGAGCAACTTCTCCCACGCGAGCTGATGCCACGTGAACGCGACGGCCGTGCGTTCGGCGCGAGACGTCACCGCAAGACGCCGAGGTGCTTCGCTGCCAACAACAACGCGAGCGCGCTCTTTGCGTCGCGCAGCTCGCCCGCGTCGATCATCTCGAGCGCGCGCGTGAGGGGCGTCGGCACGACCTCGATCACCTCGTCGTGCTCGAGCTGCTGCGGCACGGGCGTGAGGTCGAACGCGGCGAACAGGTGGATCACCTCGTCGGTGAAGCCCGGCGTCGTGTAGGTCGAGAGCAGATGCACGAGCCGCCCCGCGCGGCGGCCCGCTTCCTCCGCGAGCTCTTTGTGCGCGCAGACCTCGGGTGAGTCGCCGTCGAGCTTGCCGGCCGGGATCTCCCAGATGAAGCCGCCGGCGGCGTGGCGGAACTGGCGGATCAACAACACCGTGCGCTCGTCCTCGAACGGCACCACGGCCGATGCGCCGGGGTGGCGCACCAGGTCGAGCTCCACGGTGCGCCCGTTCGGCAGCGCGACTTCCTCGATCTGCACCGTGATCGAGCGGCCGCGATGAACGATGCGCGGTGGCTTCATCGGCGCGCCGCCTTCTTCGCGGGTGCGGGCGCCTTGCCCGCGCTCGGGCACTCCTCGGCGAGCGGGCACGCCTCACAGCGCGGCTTCTTCGCATCGCAGCACACGCGGCCGTGGTGGATCGTGCGCAGCGTGTACGCCGTCCACTCGCGCGGCGGCAGCAGCGCCGCGAGATCCTCTTCGATCGCGTCGGGGTCTTCGCCGCGCACCAGGCCGAGGCGGCGGTTCACGCGCTGCATGTGCGTGTCGATCGCGAGGCCCGGCTCGCCGAACGCGACGCCGCGCACCACGTTCGCCGTCTTGCGCGCGACGCCGCGCAGAGTGATTAGGTCCTCAAGCGCGCGCGGCGTCTCCCCGCCGAAGCGCGCCACGATCTCCCGCGCCGCGGCCTGGATCGACTTCGCCTTCTGTCGGTAGAACCCTGTAGGTCGAACGATCGCCTCGACGTCGGCCGCGTCCGCCGCCGCGAGCGCGCGCGCCGTCGGGTACTTCGGGAACAACACCGCCGTGACCTCGTTGACCTTCGCGTCGGTGCACTGCGCGGAAAGAATCGTCGCGATCAGCAGCTCGAAGGCGTTGCGATGTGCAAGCGCGCAGCGGGCATCCGGGTACGCGCGGGCCAGCCGCTTCGCGATGCGCGCCGCGCGCTGCCGGCGCGCATCGTGGGACTCGGTGGGCATCGGGGCACGGTAGCTGCGGGGGTCGTGCAGTCCGCGGGCTTCTGGGTCGTCCATCACTCCCGCGCCGCCACCGGCCCGCCGATACGCGGCGAATGTTCGAGGATCTGCGACACGGTGCCGCGCTTGCTGCCCTGATTCGCGCCGAGGGGCGCGCGGCGCTGCTGCGCTCGGGCGCGCGCTCAGGCTTGTTCGCGGCGCTGCGCGAGTGGACGCGCGCAGATGCGCTCGCCGCGGCGCACGGTCTCGACGCGCAGCTGTGCGCTGCCTGGCTCGCGGCGCTGGAAGCGCACGGTCTCGTCGAGCGGCGCGGCGACGAGCTGCGCATCGCGGGCCTCGCGCGCTGGCTGGTCGATGGCGCGTACGCGGACGCCGCGTGCGCGTCGCTCGAGCAGAGCGCGTACGCCTATGCGCCCGTGCTCTCGCATCTGCCCGAGCTCATGCAGGGCGCTCCGCGCCCGCAGTGGGGAGCGCGCGCGGACGCGCTTCGCACGGCGCGCGCGTCGCGCCTCAGCGAGCGGCGTGCAATCGCGGCGCTGCACCGCATCCCGGGCGCGAAGAAGGCGCGGCGCATTCTCGACATCGGCTGCGGAGAGGGTCACTTCCTCGCACACATCCTCGCGCGCCATCGCGACGCGCTCGGCACCGGCGTCGAGATCGATGCGAGCGTCGCGGACCGCGCGCAGGAAGCGCTCGACGCCGCGCACGTTCAGCGCCGCGCGGAGATTCGCGCGGGCGACTTCTTCGCGGTGGAGTTGCCACACGCTTTCGACCTCGCGCTGCTCAACAACAACCTGCACTACTTCGACGAAGCGCGTTGGCCTTCGCTGTTCGCGCGGATCGCGGATCACCTCGCGCCCGGCGGCCTCGTCGCGATTCAGACGCCCCTGCTCGCGGAGGGCGCGGTCGCCCGCTTGCTCGGCGTGTGCGCGACGCTCGCCACGTTCGACCTGTTTCTGCGCGCGCACGACAACCTCGCGCCCCTGCCCGACGTCGCGCGTCTCGATGCCGCCCTCCACGCCGCGGGCTTCGCCGACGTCGGCTACGAGCCGATCCTCCCCGGCGGCGCGCTCCGCTTCGTGTGGGCCCGCAAGGGCGCGGCGAGCGCAGAGCCCGCGCGCGCCGCGAGGCCGCAGCTCGCGAAGTAGCGCGCGCTGGAGTGAGACATTCCGGCCGGGCCGAAATGTCTCACTCCGCCGCCGCCTTCGCGATGTGCTCGAGCCACCACTTCGGCATCTTCCCTAACAGCTGCGTGAGATCCGAGTAGTCGCGCCAGAGCGCGATCTGGTCGCCGCGAATCACCTGCACCGACACGAACGGCAGCGGGATCACCTCGCCCGTGTGAAACCGCCAAGTCTCGGTGTGCTCGGTCATCACGACATCGCCATGACAGATCATGCGATGCACTTCGTGATCGAACGCCTGCACCGGCTCGTGTCCGATGCGCAGCCGCCGCGACACGCCGGCGGGCCCGACGCCACCCGGATCAGGCGCCGAGACGTCTTGGTAGAGCCCGTCCTCGGTGAAGAAGCGCCCCACGGCGTCGTAGTCGCGCGCCACGTACACGGTGTGCCAGAAGCGTTCTACGAGCGCGCGGTTCTTTTCTTCCTGCGTCATCGTGATTTCTCCATGTGCAAGCGAAGCGCGCAGCGAGGCGGAGTCCTCGGAGCCGAGCGAAGTCAATGCGGTAGCGCGCGCGACGCGAGCTGGCCGTTCGTCGTGATCGGCGCCGGCGCAGCGGGGCTCCTCGCGGCGCTGTTCGCGGCGCGCGCAGGCGTGCGCACGCTGCTGCTCGAGTCGCACGCGAAGCCCGGCGCGAAGATCCGCGTGAGCGGCGGCGGGCGCTGCAACGTGCTGCCGAGCGCGGCCTCGCTCGCCGACTTCCACACCGAGGGCTCGCGCAACGCGCTCCGCAACATCCTCTTCTCGTGGCCGCTCGCCGAGGTGCGCGCGTTCTTCGAGCGCGACCTCGGCATCGCGCTGAAGGTCGAGGCAACGGGCAAGGTGTTTCCCGCGAGCGACGATCCGAGCGAGATCACGCGCGCGCTGCTCGGCGCGTGCGAGCGCGCGGGCGTGACGCTGCGCGCCGGCGTCCGAGTGCGCGAGTTGCGCAAGCACGAGAGCGGCTTCGAGCTCGCGCTCGCGAGCGGCGAGACGCTGCGCGCCGAGCGCGCCGCCTTGTGCACTGGCGGTCTCTCGCTGCCGAAGACCGGCAGCGACGGCTGGGGTTATCAGGCCGCCGAGCGCCTCGGTCACACGCTGCGCCGCCGCTATCCCGCGCTCGTCCCGTTGCTCGCGAGCGACTCGCGCTGGGCCGATCTCGCCGGCGTGAGCGTGCGCGCGCGCCTCAGCGCCGTGCGCGAGAGCAAGCTGCTCGAAGCGCGCACCGGCGACATGCTCTTCACTCACCGCGGCTTCAGCGGCCCTGTTGCGCTCGACATCTCGCACCAGCTCGCGCGCGCGGACCACGGCGACGTGCGGCTCCTCGCCGCGTGGCTCGGCGACGACGCGAGCGCGTGGGACGCGCGCCTGCGAGAAGCGGGCGCGCGCACCGTGCAGGCCCTCGCGCGCGCCCACCTCCCGAAGCGCCTCGCCGACGCGCTGGTCGCGCGCGCCGGCGTCGACCCCGAGCGCGCCTGCGCGCGCCTGACGAGAGACGAACGCACGCGCGTCGCGGAGATGCTCGGCGCCTGCGAGCTCGAGATCGCCGGCGACGAGGGCTACCGCACCGCCGAAGTGACGGGCGGCGGCGTGCCGCTCGAAGAGGTGCACACGCGCACGCTCGAGTCGCGCCGCGTGCCGGGCCTCTACTTCGCGGGAGAGATCCTCGACGCGACGGGACGCATCGGCGGGTTCAACTTCTTGTGGGCGTGGGTGACGGGGCGGAAGGTGGGAGAGGCGGTGGCGGAAGCGCAGGGCGATTAGGTCCGCCTCCCCTCCAGCTCCTCCCACCGCGCATACACCGCCTCCAGCTCCGGCGCGATCGCCGCCACGCGCGCTTGCACGCGCGCCTGCTCCTGCGCGTCGCTCTTGTAGAACGCCGGCTCGCTGATGCGCGCGTGCAGCTCGGCTTGCTCGCGCTCGAGCGCTTCGATCTTCGCGGGCGCTTCGTCGAGCTCGCGCTGCTCCTTGTACGAGAGCTTCGCGCTGCGCGGCTTCTCGCGCGGCGGCGCGGCGGGCGCGGGCTTGTCAGGCGCGCGGGCGACGCGCGCGGCGGCTTGCTTGTCGGCGAGGCGGCGCCAGTCCGAGTAGCCGCCGACGTATTCCTGCACGCGGCCCTCGCCCTCGAACACGAGCACGGAGGTGACGACGTTGTCGAGGAACGCGCGGTCGTGGGAGGCGATCAGCAGCGTGCCGGGGTAGTCGACGAGCAGCGCTTCGAGCAGCTCGAGCGTCTCGAGGTCGAGGTCGTTGGTCGGCTCGTCGAGTACGAGCAGGTTCGCGGGCTGCGCGAACAGCCGCGCCAATAACAAGCGGTTGCGCTCGCCGCCGGAGAGCGCCTTCACAGGCGTGCGCGCGCGCTCGGGCTCGAACAGGAAGTCCGCGAGGTAGCCGAGCACGTGGCGGCGCTCGCCGTTCACCTCGGTGTACTCGCGGCCCTCGGCGATGTTGTCGAACACGCTCTTCTCGAGCTCGAGCTGCGCGCGCAGCTGATCGAAGTACGCGACCTGCAGGCGCGTGCCGAGGCGAATCGTCCCTTTGTTCGCCGCGAGCTCGCCGAGCAGCAACTTCAAGAGCGTGCTCTTGCCGGCGCCGTTGGGGCCGACGAGGCCGATGCGGTCGCCGCGCATGATGCGCAGCGAGAGCTCGCGCACGATCTCGTGCTCGCCCCACGCGAAGCTCGCGCGCTGCGCGTCGACCACGAGCTTGCCCGAGGCCTCGCCGGCGTCGATCGCGATGCGCGCCGTGCCCTCCACCTCGCGTCGCTGCGCGCGCTCCTCGCGCAGACGCACGAGGGCGCGCACGCGGCCCTCGTCGCGCGTGCGGCGCGCCTTGATGCCCTTGCGAATCCACACCTCTTCCTGCGCGAGCTTCTTGTCGAACTCGGCGTCGTGGCGCTCCTCTTCTCCGAGCGCGGCGGCGCGGCGTTCGAGGAAGCGCGCGTAGTCGCCGGGCCAGCTCGTGAGATGGCCGCGGTCGAGCTCGAGGATGCGCGTCGCGAGGCGCGTCAGCAGCGCGCGGTCGTGCGTGACGAAGAGGACGCCGCCGCGGAACTCGGCGAGCTGCGCTTCGAGCCACTCGATCACCTCGATGTCGAGGTGATTGGTGGGCTCGTCGAGCAACAACAAGTCGGGATCGCACACCAGCGCGCGCGCGAGCGCCACGCGCCGCTTCCAGCCGCCCGAGAGGGCGCCGAGCTTCGCGTCCGCCGGCAGCGCGAGCCGCTCGATCATCGCATCGACGCGCTGCGAGAGGCTCCAGCCGCCCCGCGCTTCGAGCTCGTGCTGCAGCTCCGTCATGCGCCGCAGCGCGTTCGCATCGTTGCCCGCGTCGTGCGCCGCGTGGTGGTACCGCGCGAGCAGCGCGCCCAGCTCCGCAAGGCCGTCCGCGACCGCGTCGTAGACCGTGGTGTCGTCGCCGAGCGGGAGCTCCTGCGCGAGCCGCGCGATGCGCAGTCCCGGCGCGCGCCACACCTCACCCGCGTCCGGCGTCACCTCGCCATCGACGACGCGCAGCAAGGTCGATTTGCCCGCGCCGTTGCGCCCGATCAAGCAGACGCGCTCGCCCGCATCGATCTGGAAGCTCGCGTCTTCGAGCAGCGGCGCGCGGCCGTAGGAAATCGCGACGCGGTCGAAGGAGAGCAGCGGCATGGGCGCGGGAAGATAGGGAGGTGAGGCGCGCGGTCAGCAGCGCGGTGCGCCCTCGAGGTTCGCGAGGTCGAGGAGATGACACGCGACCGGTGCGATCGACGCGCCGAGACCATCGCGCACGGTGTGATCTGCCGGGAGCAGCGGCTTCGAGGTGCCACAACGCGCCATCGAGTCCGCCCGGCGAGGTCGGCTGAAGGCTCGGATCGAACACGCGTCACTGGTGCCATGCCCTGTGTGCTCGTTGCCGAGATTCCGGCGAGTCGAGGAAGGCAAGCCTCGTGAGGAGATCGCCAGTCTCGAGAATCGGACCACCGCCCCAACAGTCGGTCGCATGGGAGCGCGTGGAGTCAGCAACCGCGAGCAGCATCAAGAAGCCGCTGTCGCCGAAGTGCATGGAACAAGGGAGCGGCTTCGCCGGGAACCAGAACCAATCGCGCGGCTCGCCGTGAAGAAATGTGAGGGGAGCCGGCAGACTCCAGTAGTCGGCGGTCGCGAGGCCATCGGCTAGCGCTGTCCAGTCGTCCCAGCCGAGTGTTCGCTCGACGATTCGCCTCGGTTCCTCACCCCGCCGGAAGGCGAGCCCTCGCGGAGATGAGAACTCTCGCGCGATGAGCGTTCGCTCCGCTCCGGTCGCATCCACCTCAACCTCGACGCTGCGCTGGCCCCACTCGAACAGCCAGAAGCGCAAGGTTCGTACCGGCGACGAATTCGGCGCGCGTTCGAAGATCGCACGGTGCGGTTTCGGCCACGTCGCAAGCATCCACGTCACTGCCATCGCGACGACCAGTACGACGGACGTTGCATACGCGCCGAAGTCTTCTTGCTCACACGCTCTCGCTCGTGCACGCATCGCGTCGCCTCCTCGTCCGGGACTCACGCCCCACGTCGGCAAGCCTATGCGTCACGGCGAGTGGTTCGAGCGAGCGCTTCATCGCGCGTTCATGTGAGCGCGGCGCGCTGTCAGCTCAGCGGTCTGCCGGCCCCTTCAGCTCCACCACGTTGCCGTCGGGGTCGCGCACGTACATGGACGGCCCGTTGCCTTCGGCGCCGTAACGAGTCCCGACTTCGCCGGGGTCGATGCCGTGCGCGCGCAAGTGCGCGGCGAGCGCGTCCGCATCGAACGCGTCGATGCGCAGGCAGATGTGGTCGACGTTCTTGCCGTCGGGCGCGGGCGTGCCGCCGCCGGCTTTGCCGAGCGGCGAGTCGATCGGGACGAGATCGATGAGGGACGCGCCGGCGCGGAGCTGCACGAGACCGAGCGCATCGATGCGACGCTCGATCGCGCAGCCGAGGGAATCGCGGTAGAAGCGCAGCGCGGCATCGAGATTGCGCACGCGCAGCACGACGTGATCGAGGCCGAGGATGCGCAGAGGCATGGCGCGCAATCTGCTCGATCGAAGCAAGCGCGCCAAGTGACGCCGCGTCCCGCCAAGCGGATCAGCCGCGACGCGCAGCGTCGCCGGCTGCATCCGCCATGCGCGTCGCCACGGCCATCTCCCGCAACCTGCCCGCACCCAGCTCGCTGCTCACACCTTGTACGAGCGCTCCAGCTTCTCGCGGCTGCGCCCGCGCATCAGCGCGAGCTCGATCAGGCGATCGAGCAGCGCCGGGTAGGAGACGCCGCTCGCCTGCCAGAGGCGCGGATACATCGACACCTGCGTGAAGCCGGGCAGGCTGTTCAGCTCGTTCAGCCAGATGCGGTCCGTACCCTTCTCGACGAAGAAGTCGACCCTCGCGAGGCCGGCGCCTTCGAGCACGCGGAACGCCTCCACTGCGAGGCGCTGCAGCTCCGCCGCGAGCTTCTCGCTCACTTGCGCGGGCACGATCAGCTCGGTGGTCTCGTCGAGGTACTTCGCCTCGTAGTCGTACCACTCCTTGTGCGGAACGATCTCGCCCGGCACCGAGGCTTCGGGCCGCTCGTTCCCCAACACCGCGATCTCGATCTCGCGCGCGTTCACGCCCTGCTCGACGAGCACCTTCTCGTCGTAGCGGAAGGCCTCGCGCAGCGCGGGCGCGAGCTCGGCGCGCGTCTTCACCTTGCTGATGCCCACGGAGGAGCCGGTGTTCGCGGGCTTCACGAAGCACGGGAGGCCCACCACTCTTGTTAGGTGGTCGACCAGCGTGTCGAGCATCGCGAGCTCGTGCTTGCGTACCGTCACCCACGGCACGACGGGAATGCCGGCCGCGGCGAGCAAGCGCTTCGAAACGTCCTTGTCCATCTGGATCGCGGAGCCGAGCACGCCGGCGCCGACGTACGGCACCCCCGCGAGCTCGAGGAAGCCCTGCAGGCAGCCGTCCTCGCCGCCGGTGCCGTGCACGATGGGCACGATCACGTCGAGCTGCGCAGCGGGCTTGCCGCTGTCGGCCGACACCAAAGTGCGTTGCCCCGGAATCGCGGGCAGCGTGACCTCGGGCGCAGCGACGACCGCGGCGGGCAGCATCTTCGGTCCGCCGATGTGCCAGCGGCCATCGTGCGAGATCGCGATCAGCGAGACGTCGTATCGCGCGGGATCGAGCGCCTGCAGGATCGAGGTCGCGGAGTTGATCGAGACTTCGTGCTCGACCGAGCGACCGCCATACACGATGCCGACGCGAATCTTCGCCACGCGTTCCCCCTCAGCCTCGAATCTCTCACAGACTCGCAGCAACAAGACAACGGCGCAGCCGCGCGGGTTCTGAAGCGACGAATCAAGGGCTAGCGTGCGCGGCCATGGCAGACGTGACCGCCGACACGCTCGCGAAGCAGGACGCGCTGTTTGCGCGCCTGCGCGCCGCGGGCCGCGTGATGGTCGCGTTCAGCGGCGGCGTGGATTCGAGCTACCTCGCCTGGGCGGCGCACCGCGCGCTCGGCGCCGGCGCGCTCGCGGTCACGGCGGTGTCGCCCTCGTACCCCGAGAGCCACCGCAAGCTCGCAGACGAAGTCGTCGCGCAGTTCGCGCTCGCGCACCGCTTCGTCGACACGCACGAGATGGAGCGCGCTGGCTATCGCGCGAACGGGCCGGACCGCTGTTACTTCTGCAAGACCGAGCTGTTCGAAGTGATGGCAAAGCTTCGCAACGAGCTGCGCTTCGACGCGGTCGCCTACGGCGTGAACACGGACGACCAGGGCGACTTCCGGCCCGGCCACCGCGCCGCGCAGGAGCACGGCGTGCTCTCGCCGTTCCTCGATGTGGCGCTCTCGAAAGCGGAGATTCGCGCGCTCTCTCGCGCCGTGGGCTTGCCGACCGCCGACTTGCCCGCGAGCGCGTGCCTCGCTTCGCGCCTCCCGTACGGCACTCAGGTGACGCCGGAGCGCCTGCGCCAAGTCGAGCGCGGCGAGGAGGCGCTGCGCGCGCTCGGCTTCCGGCAGGTGCGGCTGCGCCACCACGGCGCAATGGCGCGCGTCGAGATCGAGCCGAGCGAGCTCGCCCGCGCCCTGACGCCTGAGATGGCGCGCGCGATCTCGGCGGCGATCAAGCCGCTCGGTTTCCGTTACGTCGCGCTCGATCTCGACGGCTACCGCACCGGCGCGCTCAACGAAGTGCTCACGATCGCCGGAGCCCCGAAGACGGCATGAGCGGCTTCCCGCGCGTCCGTTGTCACGGCGCGCCGCGTGATCTCGGGCTCGATCAAGGCGCGGCGTTCGGCGCCGAGATTCGCGCCCTCGTGGCGAGGCGAGGTGGCGGCGCGTTCGCGCGAATGCTCGCGACGCTGCGCCCGCCCGCGGCGCAGCGCGCGGTCGAGCGCGACACGTACCGTTACTTCCCGCACATGGCGGAGCGCACGGCCGGGTTCGCGCGCGGCGCAAAGGTGCCGGTGCTCGCGCTCGCGGAGATCTCTGCGCTGCCCGAGCGCGCGCCCGCCGATGCGCTGCGCGTGGTGACGGGCGCGCGCGGCCCGGCGCTCGCTCGCGCGCTTCCGCCGGACGCGCTGATCGCGCTGCGCGAGAGCGCGCCCGATACCGACTACCGCTCGCTCGAGCTGATCGCCCTCGCGCACGTCGCGCCGCTACTCGGCGTGAACGAGCACGGGCTGGCGGTGGGCGCGGTGTTGTTGGGCGCGCCCGCCGGCGAGTGCAGCGCGCCCGCCGCACTCCTCGCGCAGGACTGTCTGCAGCGCTTCGACCGCGTCGAGAAAGCCGTCGAGTGGATCGAACGCCGCCGCGGCGGCGGGTGCGCGCTGATCGTGCTCGCGGACACGACGGGCGCGGCTGCCGCGGTCGAGGTCGAGCACGCAGAGCGCAGGCGTGTCGCGCCGCCCGAGCTTCCGCTCAGCGGCAGCACCGCCGATCGCTGCTGCATCGCGGTGGCGGATCCCGCTTCACGCTCGCTGGCGTGGACCCACGCGGACGGCGCGACGGGCGAGGCGAATCTCTCGTAGCGAAGTGATCGCCTGACTCGGCTAAGCGCGCGCGGCGACCCGCGTAGAGGCGCGCCCACGCGAAGCGCTCGCGCAGCATCTAGCCGAGGGCGAGCTCGCCGCGGTCGACGCCGACGATGAGCTCGCGCGAGAGCGCAGTCAGCTCGCCCGCGGCGCGCAGCGCGTCGTGAAGGCCCGTCTCGTGGTACTTCGGCTGCCACACGCGCACGCGCTCCAGCGCGGCCCGCTTGTACGAGACGTTGAGGTCGCTCACGAACTGCGCCGGGCCCGCGTCGAGCGGGTTCTGGTAACGGCCCGCGTCGTAGAAGAAGAGGGCCCAGTTGAGCGCCTGGTCGCGCTCGTTCTCGATCGCCCCGCCGATCGCTGCGTGCGCTTGCGCTGCGTGCAGCGCTGCGATGCGCGCGCACCAGTCGGCGCGCGGGCGCGCGTGCTCGTCCGTGAGCGCGACGATCTCGCCGCGCACTGCCGCGATGCCGGCACTGCGGCGCAGGTCGATCGCTTCGTGCGCGATGCCCGGATCGCGCGAGCGCGAGAGCTCGGCGGTGCCGCTTACCGCGACAAAGCGCACGCGCGAAAAGCGCGCGGCCAGCTCGGCGTGCGCGATCGACTCGTCGACCGGAACGATCACCTCGAACGGGGGCGCATCGCGCTGCGCGGCGAGCGCCCCGAGCGCGCCCGCGAGAAACGCACCGCGCGCCGCGGTGGGCGCGACGACGACGGAGAGGGTGGGGTCCCGGTGGTGCGTCATGAGCTTTGATCGGCCGCTCGCTTCAGCGGCAAGCGAGATGGCCGAAATTTACGGCTAGACTGCAGCGAGTCCATTGCCAAGGAGAACCAGCATGCCGAAGCGAGAAGTCGCCGTCGGGGATTTCCGGCAGCGGGCCACGGAGCTGGTTCGCCTCGTCGAAAAGACTCGCCAGCCGATCCGCATCACGCGGCACGGTGTCCCGGTCGCGGAGCTGCGTCCAGTCTCTTCGGCGTCGGACGACCTGCTCGGTTCGGTGACGTTCCTGGATGACGACCTGACGAGGCCGGTTCTCGAACCAGAGGACTGGGAAGCCGCTCGGTGATCCTGCTCGACACTTCGACGTGGATCTGGAGGACGAGTGAGCCGGCTCGTCTCTCGCGTGCGGCAAAACGCGCGCTCGAGAGTGCAGATCGCCTGTTGGTCAGCGCAATCAGCATCTGGGAGCTCTCGATGCTCGTCGCGAAACGGCGAATCGCGTTGGATCGGCCCATCGAGGACTGGGTCGAGGCGGCCCTCGCGCTGCCGGGCGTGGATGTCGTTCAACTCGAGGCGCGGATCGCGATTCGCAGCACACGGCTGCCTGGCGCGTTTCACCCGGACCCGGCCGATCGCATCATCGTCGCCACTGCCTTGGAGCGCTCGGTCCCGCTCGTCACTCCGGACGACAGGATCCGCGATTACCAGCACGTCCAGTCAATCTGGTGATCGATGCGATGCGGCGAGTCTCCTCTCTATATCTCCCCCAGCCCCCAGCGGATGCTGCGCCGTAACAACTCGTAGTACTCCGGCTTGTCCCACGAGCAGCGCTCGATCTTCGGGTAGAAGTCGACGACGGGGCGCATGTCGTAGTGGCCGCGGCAGTGGCCGAGCGTGTTGTAGAGGACCGAGCCGCTGCCGAGCGGGCGCAGGTACATCACGAGGTGCTGCTTCGTGTGCGACCAATCCTCGGCCGCGAAGCCCTGCGCTTTGCCCGAGTACTCGGTCTCGAGCAGCGCCGTGAGCTTGTCGCGGTCGTGGTACTCGGAGAGGTAGAGCTCGTCGTCGGTGTCGAACTCCTTCACGCCGCTCACGAGCGGATGACTCGGCGCGCTCACCTTCACGTGGTACGGCTGGATCGGCGGGTGCGCGATGAACTGGCTGCCGAGCGTGTGCGCGAGCGTTCGGATCGTGCGCGGCGCGTCGACGCCCTTCGGCGTGAAGTCGAGCGCCGCGTTCGTGCCGTGCAGCGCGATCCAGCGCCCGCCGCCCTTCACGTACGCCGCGAGCGCGTCTTGCTGCGCCTGCGTCGGCCGCACGTCGCAGCAGTAGGTGACGAGGAACTTCGCCTTCGCAATCGCGTCCGTGTCGGCGTAGTCGGCGCACACCTTCACGCGCAGGTTGTCGTGCTCGGCGAGCAGCTTCAGCAGCTCGAGCCGCGCGAAGTCGATGTCGTGGTACTTGCCCGCGGCGACCAGCACCGCGTCGAGAATGGGCTTGCTCATGTCGCCTCCTCGCAATCGGGGAGACCAAGCATGCACGAGCGCGCAGCGCGCCAGCAACACGCACGCAGGTGCCGGGCCGCGATTTCCCGCCGCAATGGCGCTCTCTCGGCGCGTGCGGAGTGCCGATGAAGCGCAGTCACTCGCGCCCGCGAGCGGCCGGTAGCTCTACGGAATTGGCGCCGCATCGCTCGAACTCGGAAGCCCCCGATGAAGCTCGAAAAGAAGAAGCTGTGGCCGCTCCTGGTGCTGACCGGCGCGCTGCTCGCGAGCACTGCGCTCGTGGCGCTGAAGCCCGACCCGAAGCCGCGCGCCATCGAGTCGATCCTTCCTGTGGTGGAAGTGCTCGCGGCGCAGCCCGCAGCGCAGCGCGTCACGGTGCGCGCGCAGGGCACGCTCGCGCCGCGCGACGAAGTCGATCTCGTCGCGGAGGTGGCCGGGCGCGTCGAGTGGATCTCGCCCAGCTTCGATGGCGCAGGCGAGTTCGCGAAGAACGAGCCGCTCGTGCGCATCGCGCGCGCGGACTACGAGATCGCCGCCGAGCGCGCGCGTGCCGCGGTCGCGCGCGCCGAGAGCCAGCTCGCGCTCGCGCGCGCGGCGCAGTCGCGCAGCGACGCTCTCTTCGACGCCGGCGCCGCGAGCCCCGCGGCGAAAGAGCAGGCTGCGGGCAACGCGCTCATGGCGGAAGCGAGCCTGCGCGACGCGCAGGCCGCTCTCGCGCAGGCCGACCTCGCCCTCTCGCGCACGCAGATCCGCGCGCCGTTCGCGGGCCGCGTGCGCGAGCGCAGAGTCGCGCTCGGCCAGTACCTCGCGCCGAGCGCTCCGGTGGCGCGCGTCTACGGGGGCGACGGCGCCGAAGTGAAGCTCGCGCTGCGCGCGGAAGACGCCGCGTTCGTGGAGCTGCCGAGCGATCCGACGCAGCCGGGCCCGCGCGCGAAGCTGTTCGCGAACGTGGCGGGCGAGACGCGCGAATTGTCAGGGCGCGTGGTCGCGAGCGCGGGCGCGCTCGATCCGCGCACGCGCATGCTCGCGATCACGGTTCGCCTCGACGACGCGCGGGCCGCGGACGCAGCGCTCGCGCTCGGCAGCTTCGTCGAGGTCGAGATCGAGGGCCGCGAGCTCGCGAGCGCAGTGAAGCTGCCGCGCGCCGCGCTGTCCGGAGACGGCGCGGTGTACGTGGTGGGCGACGGCGACACGCTCGAGCTGCGAACCGTCGAGGTCGCGCGCGCCGACGATGCGGCCGCATGGGTGACGAGCGGGCTGCGCGCCGGTGAGCGCGTGTGCGCGCACGCGCCGAGCTCGCTCGCGCCGGGCACGCGCGTGCGCATCGCAGCGAACGAGAGCGACCCGCGATGAGCGGCGTCGTCGCCTGGTTCGCGCGCAACCCAGTCGCCGCGAACCTGCTGATGGGCTTGATGATCGCCGGCGGCCTGCTCATGGGGCCGCGCATCAAGCAGGAGATGTTCCCCGACGTCGAGCTCGACGTCGTGACGATCGCAGTGCCGTATCCAGGCGCGTCGCCGGTCGAAGTCGAAGAGGGCGTGTGCGTGCCCGTCGAAGAGGCGCTGCAAGGCCTCGCCGGCATCAAGCGCATTCGCGCGACGCCTCCGAGAACGTGGGCATGATCGCGGTGGAGCTGATGAGCGGAGAAGACGTCGCGCGCCGGCTTGCCGACATCCGCGCGCGCGTCGATTCGATCGACACGCTTCCCGAAGAGGCGGAGCGGCCGATCGTCTCGCAGGCTGAGCTGCCGAGGCAGGTGCTCTCGGTCGCGGTGTACGGCGACGTCGACGAGCGCGTGCTCAAGGAAGCGGCGAAGCGCGCGCGCGAAGAGCTCGCGGCGTTGCCCGAGATCTCCGAAGTCGCGCTCGCCGCGGTTCGCCCATACGAGATCGCGATCGAGATCTCCGAGAGCGCGCTCGAGCGGCACGGGCTCACCTTCGACCAGGTGGCGCTCGCGGTGCGGCGCAGCTCGCTCGACCTGCCCGCGGGCGTCGTGCGCGCGGATTCGGGCGAGATCTTGTTGCGGGCGCAGGGCAAAGCGCGCAGTGCGGAAGAGCTCGCGCGCATCCCCGTGCTGACACGCCCCGACGGCACGCGTCTCGCGCTCGGCGATGTCGCGCACGTCGTCGACGGCTTCGCCGAGAGCGACCAGAGCTCGACCTTCGACGGCGATCGCGCGGCATTGGTCCAGGTCTCGCGCGTCGGCGATCAACGCGTGACGGACGTCGCCGACGCCGCGCACGCCTACGTCGAGCGCGCGCGCGGGTCGCTGCCGCCCGGCGTGCAGATGGTCGTGTGGCAGGACATGTCGGCGATTCTCAAGGACCGGCTCGACAACATGAAGTCGACCGCGTGGCAGGGAGCGCTGCTCGTGCTCGCCGCGCTCGCGCTGTTCTTGCGGCTGCGCCTCGCGTTCTGGGTCGCGTTGGGCGTGCCGACGGCGCTGCTCGCCACGTTCGCGGTGCTGCCCTTCTTCGGCGTCTCGATCAACTGGATCTCGCTGATGGGCCTCGTGCTCGTGCTCGGCATCCTCGTCGACGACGCGATCGTCGTGGCCGAGAACACCTACGTCGAGCAGCAGCGCAGCAAGAGCAAGCTCGACGGCGCGATCAAGGGCGCGGAAGACATCGCGATCTCGGTCGTGTTCGGCGTGCTCACCACGATCGCCGCGTTCGCGCCGATGCTCGCGGTGCCCGGATCGATGGGGAAGATGACGCGCGCGCTGCCGGTCGTGGTGATCGTGAGCCTCACCTTCTCGCTGCTCGAAGCGCTCTGGATCCTTCCCGCGCACCTCGCGAGCGGCGGGCCGGTCGATGCGCCGGCGCGCAGCCTGCTCTCGAAGCGCTGGCGCGCGCTTCAGGATCGCGTCGCGAGCGGCTTCGATGCGTTCGTGCGCGGCAAGCTCGCGCCCGCGCTCGATCGTGCGCTCGAGTGGCGATACCTGACGATCGCGAGCGCCCTCGGCGCCGTGATCTTCACCATCGCGCTGATCGCCAGTGGGTGGATGCGCTTCACGTTCCAAGAGCCGGTCGACGGCGACGTGATCATCGCGTACCTGACGATGGAGCCGGGCACGCCGGCGCACGTGACGGCCGCGGCGATCCGCGAGATCGAGGCGGCAGCGACGCGCGTCCAGCGCGAAGCCGACGCGACCCGCGACATGGCGGGGGGCAGCATCTTCACGCACATGCTCGCTGCGGTGGGCGAGCAGCCGTTCCGCAACTTCCAGTCGCAGCTGCCGTCCGGCGGAACTTCGGCAGGCTCGGGCTCGCACCTCGGCGAGATCCAAGTCGAGATGATCGCCGCCGACGAGCGCGACATCTCCACGTCCGAGATGCAGCGCCGTTGGCGCGCAGCGGTGCCGCCGATCTCGGGCGTCGCCGAGCTCACGTTCATGAACGCGATGGTGAACTCGGGCAAGCCGATCGAGCTGGAGCTGCGCGGGCAGGACCTCGCGCAGCTGCGCGCCGCGGCGGCGTGGCTGCGCGGCGAGATCGCGCAGTACCCGGGCGTGTTCGACGTGGCGGACTCGTTTCGCGCGGGCAAGCAGGAGCTCGGGTTCGCGGTGAAGCCGGGCGCGGAGGTGTTAGGGGTCGGGCTCGCCGACGTCGGCCGCCAGGTGCGGCAGGCGTTCTGGGGCGAGGAAGTGCAGCGCGTTCAGCGCGGGCGCGACGAGGTGAAGGTGGTCGTGCGCTACCCGGCCGAGGAGCGCCTCTCGCTCGCGGATCTCGAGCGCATGCGCATTCGCAGCGCGGACGGCGTGGCGCTGCCGTTCGCGAGCGTGGCCGAAGCCAAGCTCGGCGCCGGCCACGCCTCGATCCAGCGCGTCGACCGCGAGCGCGTGATCTCGGTGAGCGCCGACGTCGACGTCGCGCTCGGCAACGCCAACGCGATCACGGCGGACCTGCGCGAGCACGCGCTCGCCGATCTCGCGCAGCGCTTCCCGGGCGTGCGCTTCGCGTTCGCGGGCCAGCAAGCCGAGCAGCGCGACTTCCTCGACGCAATGCTGCGCGGTCAAGTCTTCGCGCTGCTCGCGATCTACGCGCTGCTCGCGGTTCCGCTGCGCTCGTACCTGCAGCCGTTCATCATCATGAGCGTGATCCCGTTCGGAATCGTCGGCGCCGCGATCGGTCACTTGTTGTTGGGATACGACCTCTCGATGTACTCCGTGATCGGGCTCGTGGCGCTCTCGGGCATCGTCGTGAACTCGAGCCTCGTGCTCGTGGATCAGGTGAACGCGCTGCGCGCCTCGGGCGTGCGCCTCGCGGAGGCGGCGCGCGAGGCCTCGATCTCGCGCGTGCGGCCGATCTTCCTCACGACGCTGACGACCTTCCTCGGCCTGATGCCGATGATCTTCAGCAACTCGATCGCGGGAAAGATGACGGTGCCGCTCGCAATCACGCTGGCGTTCGGTGTGCTGTTCTCGGCCGTGCTCACGATGTTCCTCGTGCCCTGCCTCTACCTCGCGCTGGAAGACGCGACGATGCTCGTCGCGGGCCGCAAGCGAACGCGCAGCGGCGAGCGCCGCGAGCGCGGCAGCGACACGGCGCGCAGCGCGGAGAGCGCGGAGCAAGAAGCCTCCGCGTGACGCAGCGGTGCTGCGCTTCGCGCTAACGAGGCGCGAAGGAGCACCGCCGATGGCTCGCCCCACCGCACTGGAAGCACGCCTCGATCGCCTCGAGTCGGAGAGCGAGATTCGCCAGCTCGTGGCGAAGTACTGCGTCGCGCTCGACATGCGCGACCTCGACGCGCTGTGCGGACTCTTCCCCGCGGACGTGCGCGTCGGGAAGCACGAGCGCGGGCGGCGCGCGCTCAAGCGCTGGTTCGACGAGACGCTGCGCACGCAGTTCACGGGCACCGCGCACGTCACCGGGAACCACATCATCGAGTTCGACGACGCCGACCGTGCGCGCGGGCTCGTCTACAGCCGCAACGAGCACGAGACCGGCGAGCGCTGGATCGCGATGACGATGATCTATTGGGACCGCTACGAGCGCATCGACGGGCGCTGGCTGTTCCGCCGCCGACTCCCGCTCTACTGGTACGCGTGCGACCTGCGCGATCCGCCGATCGGCGCAAACAAGATGCGCTGGCCGGGCCGCGAGCCGTACGAAGGCGGCTACGCCGATTTCTTCCCGAGCTGGCGCGAATTCTGGACGCCGGGCTTCGACGCTGACTCGGATGTCGCGGAGCCGGCGGCGGTGGACGAGTTCCTCGCGCGCCTACGACCGGGCGACGAGAGCGCGTCCGTCCGCGTGCGCTGAGGCGTACTCCGCGCGGAATACCTACCCGCGGTATAAAAAGATTGACTCGCGTCGCCGAACCGGTGTAGGGAAGCGCGTCGCGCGGCAGACCATCTCGCAATGTCGGAGGAATCTCGCAATGTCGGAGGATTTTGTGCACGCGAAGTCAAGGCTGTCTCTTGCTTTCCTCATCGCTAGCTGTCTCGCTGCGACCGCAAGCGCACAGGACTCGGCGCCCGAAGCGCCGCCGGCCGCGGAGCCCGCCCCCGCGGTTGCAGAGCTGCCGAGGGGCATCGAGGAGATCGTGATCACCGCGCGCAAGCGCGAGGAGAATCTGCAGCAGGTGCCGATCGCGGTGACGGCGTTCGGCGAAGTGCAGATCGACAACCAGTATGCGAACGACATCGGCGAGCTCTCGAAGTTCACGCCGAACGTGATCCTCGCGCGCCAGCCTTACGCCGGGAACGCGCTCTTCGGCGGCATGCGCGGCATCGTGTTCGGCGACCTCGAGAAGAGCTTCGATCCCGCGGTGGGCGTCGTGATCGACGGCGTGCCGCTCGTGACGAACACCGGCGCGCTGATCGACGCCTTCGACCTCGAGAGCGTCGAAGTGCTGCGCGGCCCGCAGGGCACGCTCTACGGCCGCAACACGATCGCCGGCCTCGTGAACGTGCGGCGCTCGCGGCCGACCAAGGAATGGGGCCTCAAGATGCAGGCCCGCTACGGCTCGTTCGACGAGATCGACGTGAAGGCGGTCGCGAACGCGCCGATCGGCGAGACGATCGGCGTGAAGCTCGGCGTCTTCTACGACAAGAGCGACGGCTTCACCGAGGACGCGATCTTCGACCTGCCCAGCGCGGCGATCACCGGCACGGGCAAGCAGACCGACGGCGAAGACACGATCAACCTGATCGCGAGCGCGCTGTGGGAGCCGAGCGAGAACTTCGACGCGCTGCTCACCTACGAGTACACGGACGACGACTCGACGCTCGCGACACCGACGAATCTCACCGTCGAGGGGCTCTCGCGGACTCCGCTCGCCGACCCGATCGGTGCGCCCATCGGCTTCGCGAACGACTGGGACGACGTGACGAACCGGATGTTCTGCAACTTCCTGCCGGCGGGTACGCCTTGCGCCGGCTTCGGTGTGCCTGGCGTCTCGAGCGGCGGAGGACCGGGAGCTGCGATCGGCGGAGCGATCGGCCAGACGCTCGGCAGCGGCGGAAACTTCTGTGACCTCTACGCCACGGTGTTCACGCAGCTGTTCGTCAACGCGGTGCGCGACGTCGCGTGCGCCTCGCAGGGCTATCTGCGCGGCGAGGCGAACGGATACAAGTACTCCTACACCGCCGTTCCGTTCGTCAACAACATCAAGCAGCACGGCGTGACGTTCGAGATGAACTGGGACATCGGGGAGTACACGCTGACTTCGGTGACCGGGTACCGAAAGTCCGACGAGATCCTGAACGAGGACAACCTCGGCGCGGCCGTTCCGATCTTCAATCCCGTGCGCCCGCAGAGCTTCGATCAGTTCAGCACGGAGCTGCGCGCGGCGTCGAGCTTCGACGGCATCTTCAACTTCGTCGCCGGCGCCTACTACGTGCAGTCCGAGTACGAGATCAGGCAGTCGATCTTCGTGTTCGGCACGCAGTTTCCGTCGGGCTGCCCCGGCTGCGCGCTTCCGCCGGCGGGCCCCTCGCCCGACGGCGACGCCGGCCAGGATCTGCGCTCGGTCGCGCTCTTCGGCGAGGCTTACGTCGACCTCACCGAGAAGGCGAAGCTCACCGTCGGAGCGCGCTGGACCTGGGAGGAGAAGGACTTCTTCATCTTCCAGCGCGTCTCGGGCGACAGCAGCGGACTTCTGCCGGGGACTTGGGGCTGCGGGAATCTCTCGAGCTCGCAGCAAGCGGCCGCGGATGCAGCGCTGGCGGCCCATCTCGCGATTCCGCGCACGCCCGCGCAGCAGGCCTTGGTCGTTGCGGGCAACATCTGCAACGACAGCGACGGGAAGGAGACTTGGACCGAGATCACGCCGCGCATCGCGATCGACTACTCCTTCACGGAGGACGTGCTCGGATACGTCTCCTGGTCGCGCGGCTTCCGCTCGGGTGGTTGGAACGGGCGCGCGACGACGCCGACTTCGATCGGCGCCTACAACCCGGAGACGGTGGACAACTACGAGCTCGGCCTGCGCTCGGACTGGTTCGAGAACCGGCTGCGCCTCAATCTGACCTACTTCCATGCGAAGTACGACAACAAGCAGGAGAGTCAGATTTACGCGTTCGGCACCGCGACCGAGACGATCGTCGATAACGCCGCCCAGGCGATCATCAACGGGATCGAGGCCGAGACTCAGTACCTACTGACCGACGAGCTGATGCTCCGCGGCGCGTTCGGGTGGGTGAAGGGCAGCTACGACAAATTCGAGGCGTTCAACCGGGTTACTGGGCGAATCGAAGATGTCTCCGACATTCGCGCATTCGGATTCGCGCCCGAGTTCAACGTGAACGTCGGCTTCGACTACCGCATGCCGCTGCCGGGAGAGTTCGGCGAGCTCAACTGGCTCGCGAACTACTCATGGGCCGACGGCACGACCGGCAACTTCGGCCAACCCGATCTCACGGGGCTCGGCCGCAACGTCTTCGACTCGCGCGGCGAGGCGGACTTCACGCTCGCGTGGGAGAAGGAAGGCTGGTTCCGGTTCGCGGCGTTCGTGAAGGATGCCTTCCACGAGAACAACTACCTCGCGACCTCGGTCGACGTGGGCGTGTTCTGGTTCGGCGCCGTCGCGCCGGGCCGGACGTGGGGCATCGAGCTCACGAAGGAGTTCTGAGAGGTCCCTTCGAGGGTCCCGCCAAGGCAAGCGGGGGGCTGGCGCGAGCCGGCCCCCGCTTGGTCTTTTCGCGCGAGACTGCGCGACCTGGAGGAACGCCAGATGCCGCGCACTCACCGCCACGTCGTCCTCGCCGCTCGCCCACGCGGCATGCCGGTAGAGAGCGACTTCCGCGTCGAGGAGGCGGCGCATCCGCCGCTCGGCGACGGCCAGTTGTCATTGGAGAACGCCTTCGTCTCGCTCGACGCGGGCTTTCGCAACTGGATGGACGAGGGCAGCGGCGACAACGTGCTGCCCGCGATGAAGCTCGGCGCGCCGGTGATGGGTCTCGTGCTCGGGCGCGTCGCCGAGAGCCGCCACGCGGCGCACGCCGTGGGCGACTGGGTGATGGCGCGGCTTGCCTGGGAGGAGCGCTCGCTCACCGACGCGAGCGACTTCCTCGTGCCCGTGCCGCGCGACACGAAGTACCCGCGCAGCTTCTATCTCGGTGTGCTCGGCGACACCGGGCTCTCGGCGTACTTCGGTCTCTGCGACCACGCGGCGATCGCGCCGGGCGAGACCGTGCTCGTGAGCGCAGCGGCCGGCGCCGTCGGCAGCATCGCGGGGCAGGTGGCGCGCATTCTCGGTGGACGCGCGGTCGGCATCGCGAGCGGCGCCGACAAGTGCGCGCGGCTCGTGCGCGAACTCGGCTACGCGGCGGCGGTAGATCGCACGCGCCCCGACTTCGCCGAAGCGCTCTCGCACGCGTGCCCGCACGGCGTCGACGTGTACTTCGACAACGTGGGCGGCCCGCTGCTCCAGCTCGTGCTCGAGCGCATCAACGAGGGCGCCCGCATCGTGATGTGCGGGGCCGTAGCGAGCTACAGCGCGCAGCAGCCGCTACCCGGACCGAGCAACCTCTTCCAGATCGTGACGAAAGAGGCGCGCGTGTTCGGTCTGATGACGCACATGCACGCGGCCCGTTACGACGAGGGCCGCGCGGCGCTCGGCCGCTGGATCGACGCGGGCGAGCTGCGAGTGCCCGAGTACGTGCTGGCAGGCATCGCCAGCGTGCCGCGCGCGTTCTGCGACCTGTTTCGCGGCGCGAACTTCGGGAAGACGATCGTGAAGCTGTGAGGGCGCGCGCCTTCAACGCGCGCGCCCGAGCGGGAATCGTCGCGGCCTAGAGCCCCGGCGCGAAGCTCGCGCGCCGACGCTCCTGCACGCGGCGCCGAGCTACCCGGCCACGCGCTCGCTCAGCGCGGCGGCAGGCCGCGGCGCGCGCGCTCCGCGTTCATGCGGTCTTGGTCGACGGCGAGGCGCGGGCCGAGATCCTTCTCGTCGATGGCGCCCGCCATGTGCGCGCCGGCCTTCTTGCCGTTGTACATGATCTTCTTCACCGGCGTGATCGAGAGGACCGTGCGCAGCGGGGAGTCGAGCAGGCTCCAGAAGAACTTCTCGCCGGCCGCGTTGTTGGGGTTCAGCTTCTTCGAGAGCTGGGTGTAGAACCAGTGACGCGTCTTCTCGTCGTCGTGGAACTGCGCGTGGCCCTTGAACGTGATCGCGCCGCCCGGAAGCGTGTCGGGCGCGCCCGGCGGATAGCCGTGGCTGCTCACGTTCACCGACACGCGGTTGTCGCGCTTGATCGCCTCGGTGCGATGGCGATGCGCCGAGAACGTGAGCCAGATCTTGCTGCCATCCCACACGAAGGCGTGCGTCACGCCGACGGGCCAGCCGTCTTTGGTCGCCCACATCAGCACGCACTCGACCGCGCCGTTCATCAACTGGTCGATCTCGGCGTCGCTGAAGGGATAGATCGAGACGATCTCGTGGTCGTGGGTCTGGGCCATGGGGGGTCCTCGGTGTGATGGGATGGAGATGAAGCGCGAAGAGTGGCTCAGTCTGCGGCGAGGAGCAGCTTGCCGGTGTGGCCGCCGGTGAACAGCGTCGCGAGCGCGGCGGGGAAATTCTCGATGCCGCGCATCACGTGCTCGGGCAGGCGAACGCGCCCGCTCACGAGCCAATCGGTGAGCGCCTTCTCACCCTCGGCATACAGCTCGGGGAAGTGATTCACCGCGAAGCCTTCCATGCGCGACTGGCGCTCGGCGAGGCGCAGGTAGAGCGCGGGGCCGCGCACGCCCTTCGACATGTCGCCCGAGTACTGCGAAATCGCGCCGCAGATCACGACGCGCGCGCGCAGGTTGATCTGATCGAGCACGACGTCGAGACCTTCGCCGCCGACGTTGTCGAAGAACACGTCGACGCCCTTGGGCGCCGCCTCCTTCAGCTGCGCTGCGAGATCGCCGCGCTTGTAGTCGATCGCGGCGTCGAAGCCGAGCTCGCTCGTGAGGAACTTGCACTTGTCAGGGCCGCCCGCGATGCCGACGACCCGCGCGCCGTCCACTTTCGCGATCTGCCCCGCCATGCAGCCGACCGCGCCCGCTGCTGCGGACACGACGAACGTTTCGCCCGCGCGAACTTGACCGATGCGCCGCACGCCCACGTACGCGGTGAGCCCCGTCGTCAGCCCCAACACGCCGAGGTACGCAGAGGCCGGCACGCGCGTCACGTCGAGCTTGCGCAGCATCGCTGCGGGCAGCGTAGCGACGGTTTGCGCCATCAGCGGCCCGTTCACCCAGTCGCCCGCCGCGAGCTCGGGCGCGCGGCTCTCGCGCACGCGACCGACGCCGAGCGCCACGACCGTCGCGCCGATCGGCACCGAGCCGTGATAGCCCGCGGTCTCGAGCGTGGTGCGAATGAACGCGTCGATCGAGAGCCGCGATACGTCGATGCGCACCTGTCCGTCGCCGAGCGGCGCGAGCGCCTCCTCTTCGACACGAAAGTTGCTCGCCGCCGGAATGCCTTGCGGACGCGAGGCGACGACGACTTTGCGATTCACTGATGCAGTCAAGAAAACCTCACTTCACTCGTAGAGCGGACACCACGACTGAGGAGCGGATTCGCCCGGCTGGCGAGGCGCCGCGGAGCGAAGCTGTATCGAGAGATACAGCGAGCTCCGCGCAACGAACCCAGACTGGCGAAGACGCCCTTAGTCGCGGATCCAGCTGCCGTGGAACCCGTAAGGAACGCGGCGCGGCAGCTGAACGCGAGCGACGGGCCCCTTCGAGAAGTTCTGGGCGTCGATCACCACCAAGTCACTCGCGTTGCGCTTGGCGTCGTACACGAAGGTGAGGACGTATCCCTCATCTTCGCCGTGGCCCGCGCGCGCGAACACGGGCTCACCAGCACCGTTGCCCTTGCCGCACTCCCACACTTCGCTGCGCCCGCTCGCCAGGTCGTACTTGATCAGGTGGCCGCCGAACTGGTCCATGTCCTTCAGGCCCGTCATGTAGCCGTAGCGGTGCTTCAGGCCGACGCACTCGTCCGCGACGCGGGGGAAATCTGCGGCGCGGTCGTCGAGCGGGATCTCGCGCACCTTGCCGGCCTTGCGGTCGATCACCCAGCGGTGCAGCAGCGCCGGCGTGCCTTGTCCGTCGGCGGGGCTGAACGCGAGCTTCTTGAAGCGCGCGACGTCGATCACGATGTCGTCGCCGTCTTCGTACGCGTTCATCGGATGGAACACGTAGCTCGGCTCGACCTCGTACCAGACCACGTCTTTGTTCGTGCCGTTGCGCGGCATCACGCCGAGGCGCGCGCCGTAGTCGTCGCTCCAGCGGATGGGCATGCCACCGCTCGCGAGCATCGAGAGGTCGAAGATCATCGGGAGATCCATGAACACGACGTAGTTCCGCGTGATGTTCCAGTCGTGCATCATGGTCGGGCCCTTGACTGTGATCTCTTCGCTCTGGACGAGCGTGCCGTCGGCCGCGACGCGGTGGTACGTCAGATACGGCGGCAGCGCGCCGTAGCCGAAGAACAGCAGCTCACCCGTGACGGGGCACAGACGCGGGTGCGCGGTCATCGCCGACTTCAGCTTTCCGCCGAAGTCGTGGCAGCCGACCGTTTCGAGCTCCGGCGACACGATCCACGGGAAGTGACCCTCTTCGAGCGCGAGGATCTTGCCCGCGTGCGCGACCACGTGCGTGTTCGCGAGCGAGGCGCTCATGTCGGTCTTGCCGTCGGGCCCGATCGCCGCGGCGTTCGCGTCCTTGAAGAGCGTCGTCTTCACGTAGCGATTGCGGTACCAGCGCGCGCGCCCGTTCTCGAGCCGCACGCCGTGCAGCATGCCGTTGCCGAGGAACCAGTGCGGCGACGTTCCGCTCTGCGGGTTCGAGCCGTTGCGGAAGAAGCGGCCGTTCAGCTCCTTCGGCAGAGCGCCCTGCACGGGCAGGTCGGTGAGCGTCACTTCGTCCATGACTGGCGCGAAGTTTCCTTGCAGATGAAACGGGGTGGAGAACATCGAGGGGGCGGTAGCCATTGGATCCTCCGAGTTGCGCCGAAGCGCGGGCGCGATGTGAATCGAAACAGTCTGGAGCGCTCAGCTCATGGAGCGCCTGCAACCTTGATGACTTGCCCGGTGACCCAGCTCGACGCGGGCGAGGAGAAGAAGAGCACCGCGGCGCCCAGATCCTCGGGCGTGCCGAGCCGGCGCATCGGGAGGCGGATCGCCTTCTCGAACGCGGGCAAGTCGCTCTGCTTCAGCTTGAGCGCGGTCATCATGATCTCGGTCGGGACCGCGCCCGGAGAGATCGCGTTCACGCGCACCTTGGGCCCGAGCTCCGCCGCGAGCGTCATCGTGAGGTTGTTCACGCCGGCCTTCGCAGCGGCGTAGTGACCGCTGCCCGGGAACGGACCGTGCGCTGCGAGCGACGAGATGTTCACGATGCGCCCATCGTCGCGCATGCGCTTTGCAGCCACGATGCTGCACACCCACACCGCGGTCAGATTCAGCGCAATCGTCGCGTCCCACTCGGCGCGCGGCAGCTCGGTGAGCGGCGCTTGAATCGGCGAGCCGCCGGCATTGTTGACCCAGATGTCGAGCGCGCCGAACTCGTGGATCGCGCGCTCCGCGAGGCGTTCGACTGCGGCCTCATCGGTGACGTCCGTGGGCGCCGCGACGGCGCGCCGCCCGCGGTCGCGCAGCGCCTTCGCGACGCGCTCGACTTCCTCGGCACGCCGCGCGGCGAGGACGACGGCGGCGCCGGCCTCCGAGAGCACGTGCGCAATGCCTTCGCCGATTCCGCGGCCCGCGCCGGTCACGACCGCGACCTGGTCGGAAAGATCGACGAAGCGTGCGATCGTCACCTGAACTCCTGTCCGTGGCGACAATTAACCTACTCGTGGTAGAGAATTCAAGCATGGCCGCACGAAAGAGCGCTCGCAGCCGCGCCGAACCGCGCCCGGACGGGCGGGCCTCCGCCGTCCCGCGCCGCCGCGGCCGGCCGCCGCTCGCGGACAGGGCGCGCCTGCTCGACGCCGCTGAGAGCGTGATTCGCCGCCACGGCGCGACCGTTTCGCTGGACCGCATCGCGGCGAAGGCGGGCGTGACGAAGCCAGTCCTCTTTGCGCACATCGGCGACCGGCGCGCGCTCGTGTACGCGCTCTCCGAGCGCCTGCTCACGCGCATGGAGGCTGCAGCGCAAGCCGCGGTCGCCGCGGCGGGCGGTGGCTCCGCCGTGCTCGAGCGCCTGATCCGCGCGCAGCTCGAGACGATCGCGGCGGACAGGCACCTCTACGCGTTCGTGAACGGCGCCGGCGCCGGCGACACCGACCTCGCCGGCACGCTCGAGTTCGCGAACCGCTCGGCGGCGCCGCTGATCGCCGGCATCGCGGACGCGCGCGTGCGGGCGGGGCTAGACCCCGCGCCCGCCGAAGCGTGGGGCCACGCGATCATCGGCGTGCTGCACATGACGGGGCTGTGGTGGCTGCAGAAGCCCGCGGCCGAGCGAGACGCCGCGCAGCTCGCGGCGCAGCTGACGGACTTGTTGTGGAACGGACTCGCGCCGCGTGGGCGCGCACAGGAGTGAAGATGAAGACGCTCGAAGGCAAGGTGGCAGTTGTTACGGGCGCGAGCCGCGGCATCGGGAAGGGCATCGCGATGGCGCTCGGCGACGCCGGCGCGACGGTCTACGTCACGGGGCGCACCGTGGCTGCGGGGCAGGCGAAGCTGCCGGGCACGATCGGCGAGACGGCGGAGCAAGTGACGAAGCGCGGCGGGCGCGGCATCGCGGTTGCGTGCGATCACGGCGACGACGCGCAGATCAAGCGCCTGTTCGAGCGCGTCGCCGACGAGACCCGCGGCCAGCTGGATGTGCTCGTCAACAACGTCTACAAGATCCCGGACCCGCCGGCGTGGGGCGGCGGCTTCTGGGAGCACCCCATCTCGATCTGGGACGACCAGGTCGGCATCGGGCTGCGCAGCCACTACGTCGCCTCGGTGTACGGCGCGCCGATGATGGTGCGCGCGAAGCGCGGGCTGATCTTGAACATCTCCTCGCCCGCGGGCGGCATGTACATCTTCAGCGCTTCCTACGGCGTCGGGAAAGCGGGGATGGACCGGCTCGCCAAAGACATGGCGCACGAGCTGAAGCCGCACGGGGTCGCGGCGGTGTCGCTCTGGCCGGGGGCGGTGAAGACGGAGTTCGTGATCGAGGCGGCGAAGACGGGGAACATGGACATCTCGAAAGCGGAGTCGCCGCTGTTCACCGGCCGCGCGGTAGTGGCGCTTGCGAGCGATCCGAAGGTGATGGAGAAGAGCGGGCGCGTGATGATCGTGGCGGATCTCGCGAAGGAGTACGGGTTCCGCGACGAGGCGTAGTTGTTATTGGCGGCGCTGGTTCGTGGCTTGGGTGCGCGGCTCTCGCTTCGCTCGAGCGCGCGTGCGCGGTGCTTGGTTGCTGGCGCTCTCGTTCGTGAAGCCGCCGCGCGGTCCGGCGGGGGCTCGCTCTGCTCGACCGCGTGGGCGCGTCTGGTGGTTGCCGTGCGGAGACCGAGGATTTTGGCGCCGAGATTCGAGCGTAAGCGCGCCCACGCCCGGGTACTCGCGCCGCGACCCCCGCCTCCCCGCGCGGCTCCTCGGCGGTGCGGCGTCATCACGCGCCGTGTGGGTGGCGTTGTGACGCGACTGCGCCATCGAGGCGCAGTCGCGTCACTTCCGAGGTGGGTTGCGCGTCGCGCGGTTGGGTCGTGTCTCGCGCTCGTGGCTCGGGTGCGCGGCTCGCGAGGTAGTCGGGCTTCGGCGCGGGTTCGCGCTCGGGCTTGTTAGGGGCTAGTGGCGGCCGCCGCGGCCGCCGCCTCCGCCGCCGGGGCGTCGGCGTCCGCGGCCGCCGCCTCCGCGGCGTCCGCCGCCGTCGCGCCGGCCTCCGCCGCCGTGGCCGCGTTCGAGGAATTCGGGCGCGCGAGGCGCTTCGGCTTGCTGTAAGTCGGCGCTCGCGGAGGCTTCGTCGTGGACGCCGGTGTCGGGGCGGTGCTCTTTGAGATAGAGCGCGGCGATGGCGGCGAGGTCTTTCAGGCCTTCTTCGTGGCTCGCCATCTTGCGGATGAGCGGGACGATGCGGTCGATCTTCCACTCGCGATCGCGCGGGGTCATGTGGCGCGACTCGTGCTCGATCTTGACTTCGAGGCGTTCGCGGATGCGGTCGAGCAGCATTTCTTCCGTCGGCAGCGGGCGCTCTTGGATGGCGATGCCCGTGACTTTCTGGATGTTGCGGAAGTTGCCGATGTCGAGGCCCGAGACGAGAGAGAGTGCGACGCCAGCTTTGCCTGCGCGGCCGGTGCGGCCCGTGCGGTGCACGTAGACCTCGGCGTTCTCGGGCGCGGCGTAGCCGATCACGTGCGACAGGTCGCTGATGTCGATGCCGCGCGCCGCCACGTCAGTCGCGACGAGGATGCGCAGCTCGCCCGCTTTGATGCGTGCCATCGCGCGCTCGCGCGCGGCTTGCGTCAAGTCGCCGCTGATCTGGTCGGCGTCGAAGCCGTGGCGCTGGAGGTACGACGTCACGAAGCGCACGTCGTCCTTCGTGTTGCAGAAGATGATCGCGCTCTCGGGATCTTCCATTTCGAGAACGCGGCGCAGGTTGGACTCTTTCTCCTGCGCGGTCGTCACGTAGTACGCATGCTCGATCTCGCTCGGCGAGGCGTGTCCCTCGACGAGCGAGAGGAACTTCGGCTCGTGGAGGAAGTTGCGCGAGAGCGACAGGACTTTCTCCGGCATCGTCGCGGAGAAGAGGCAGCTCTGGCGCTTGTTAGGGAGATAGCTCTTGATCTCCTTCATGTCGGGCCAGAAGCCGAGCGAGAGCAGCTCGTCGGCTTCGTCGAACACGACGACCCGCACTTCGCCGAGCTTCATGCGGCCGGCGCCGAGGTGATCGAGGATGCGTCCCGGCGTGCCGACGACGACGTGTGCGCCCTTCTCGAGGCCCTCGTTCTGCGGGCCGTACGCGACGCCGCCGTAGATCGGCAGACAGCGCACGCCGAGGTGTTTGCCGAGCGCGGTGATCTCGCCGGTGATCTGGTTGGCGAGCTCACGCGTGGGAGCAAGTACGAGCGCCTGGGTCACGGGTAGCGCGGTGTCGATCGCGCTGATGATCGGGATGCCGAAGGCGCCGGTCTTCCCGCTGCCGGTGCGCGCCTGCACGATGATGTCGGAGCCTTCGCGCATGAGCGGGATGGCCTGCGCTTGCACGGGCATCGGCGCGGTCCAACCGAGGTCGGCGATGCCGAGGCGGAGGGGTTCGGGGAGGTCGGAGAAGAGCGTGTCGGTGGGTTCGGTGGTCAAAGTGCGCGGCATCGTACAGACATGAGGTGGTGATCGCTGCGGGGTGGAGTGCTCGTTCGTGGCTTGGGTGCGCGGCTCTCGCTTTGCTCGAGCGCGCTTGCGGGGCTGATTGGGTGTTGGCGCTCTCGTTCGGGGCGCCGCCGCGCGGTCCGGCGGGGGTCGCTTTGCTCGACCGCGTGGGCGCGTCTGGGTCAAGCCTTGCGCTGACCGAGGATTCTGGCGCGATGCATCCGAGCGTGAGCGCGCCCACGCCCGGGCACTCGCGCCGCGACCCCCGCCTCCCCGCGCGGCTCCTTGCCATGCGTCGTCGTCACGCGACGGGTGGGTGGGGAGGTGACGCGACTGCGCCGTCGAGGCGCAGTCGCGTCACTTCGGAGGTGCCGTGCTCTCGCGAGCTTGGGATGGTCTCTCGTTCGTGGCTCGGGTGCGCGGCTCGCGCTTTGCGCGAGCGCGCGTGCAGCGATCTGGGTGGCGCCGTTCCATCTCCGTAGGAGCGCGGAGTCGAGTGTTGTCGCGGCTAAGGTGTCGCGCCTATGTCGTCTGTTTCGCGGGCAGAGGTTCGGCGCATCGCGCGGCTGGCGCGGATTCGCGTTGGGGATGAGGAGGCGGATGCGCTGGGGCGCGATCTCGCGGCGACGCTCGAGTACGTGAAGCTGCTCGATGAGGTGGATGTTTCGGGGGTTGCGGAGACGTCGACCGTGATGCCGCTGGCGACACCGTTTCGTGTCGACGAGGTGGCGGCAGCGATGGAGCCGGAGAGCGTGGTGATGAATGCGCCGGCGCACGAGGGCTCGGCGTTTGCGGTGCCGAAGGTGCTCGGCGCGGAAGCGGAAGGCTGAGCGCGGTGGCGGAGGCGCTCGGCACGGTGGCGGAGCTGCGCGCGGCGCTCGATGCGGGTGCGCTGAGCGCGGTGGAGTTGGTGCGGCGCTCGGTCGCGCGCGGGCGGGCGCTCGATTCGGTGCTGAATGCGACGCGGTCGTGGCGTGCTCGCGCGGAGGAAGAGGCAGCGGCTTCGGATGCGCGGCGGGCGCGCGGCGAGAAGCTGTCGGCGCTCGACGGGATTCCCGTCGCGATCAAGGACTGCATCGTGCAGGCGGGCGAGCCTGCGACGGCGGCGTCGAAGATCCTCGCCGGGTACGTCTCGCCGTTCGATGCGACGGCGGTAGCGCGGCTGCGCGCGGCGGGCGCGGTGATCGTGGCGCGCACGAACATGGACGAGTTCGCGATGGGCTCATCGACGGCGCACAGTTGTTATGGACCGGCGCGCAATCCGTGGGACTTGGAGCGCTCGCCGGGCGGCTCGTCGGGCGGGTCGGCGGCGGTGGTGGCTGCGGGCATCGTGCCGCTCGCGCTGGGCAGCGATACGGGCGGCTCGGTGCGGCAGCCGTCTTCGCTGTGCGGCGTGACGGGGATGAAGCCGACGTACGGGCGCGTCTCGCGGCTCGGGCTGATCGCGTACGCGTCGTCGCTCGATCAGATCGGGCCGTTCGGGCGCACCGCGGCGGACTGCGCGGCGCTGCTCGACGTGATCGCGGGGCACGACGCGGCGGACTCGACCTCGCTACCCGAGGGCTCGCCGCGCGCCTCCGCTGCCCTGACAGGTGACGTCTCGGGCCTGCGCATCGGGGTTCCGCGTGATGCGCTCGCGCTGCCTGGCGTCTCGCCCGCGGTGATCGCGCGCGTGCTCGAAGCGACCGACCAGCTCGCCCGCGCGGGCGCGAAGCTCGTGGACGTGTCGCTGCCGCACACGCGCTACGGGATCGCGGCCTACTACCTCGTGGCGACGGCGGAGGCCTCGAGCAATCTCGCGCGCTTCGACGGCATGCGATACGGGCTGCGCGTTCCGGGCGACGGAGTGACCGCGACGATGGAGGCGACGCGCTCGCAGGGCTTCGGCGCCGAGGTGAAGCGGCGCGTGCTGCTCGGCACGTACGTGCTGAGCGCGGGTTATTACGACGCCTACTACAAGAAGGCGCAGCGCGTGCGCACGCTCCTGCGCCGCGATTTCGAGGAGGCATTTCGCGCCTGCGACGTGATCGCGACGCCGACGTCGCCCGAGGTGGCGTTCCGTTTCGACGCGAAGTCGGACCCCATCTCCGAGTACGTCGCCGACGTCTTCACCGTGCCGGCGAATCTCGCGGGCATTCCCGCGATCTCGGTGCCCTGCGGAACGGCGCAGCCGGAGGACGGCGGGCCGGAGCTGCCCGTCGGGCTTCAGCTGCTCGGGCGACCGCTCGAGGACGCGACCGTGCTGCGCGCGGCCGACGCGTATCAGCGTCTCACCGACCACCACACGCGGAGGCCGCCGCCGTGAGCTGGGAGGTCGTGATCGGGCTCGAGGTGCACTGTCAGCTGCGCACGCGCAGCAAGCTGTTCTCGGCGTCGCCCGTCGCGTTCGGCGAGGAGCCGAACCACAGCGTGACGCCGCTCGACCTCGCGCTGCCGGGCACGCTGCCCGTCATCAACGGCGCCGCGGTCGAGCTCGCGATCCGCGCAGCGCTCGCGACGCACTGCACGGTGCACGAGCGATCCATCTTTGCGCGCAAGAACTACTTCTATCCCGATCTGCCGAAGGGCTATCAGATCTCGCAGTACGAGGAGCCGCTCGCGACGGGCGGCTGGGTCGAGATCGAGAGCGCGAGCGGCGGCGCGCTGCGCGTGCGGCTCACGCGCATCCACATGGAAGAGGACGCGGGCAAGTCGATTCACGACGCGGCGCACGACGACACGCTGATCGACTTGAACCGCGCCGGCGTGCCGCTGATCGAGATCGTGTCGGAACCGGATCTGCGCAGCCCCGCCGATGCCGCGGAGTATCTGCGCAAGCTGCGCGAGATCGTGCGCGGCGTGGGCGCGTCGGACGCGGAGTTGGAGAAGGGGCAGTTCCGCTGCGACGCGAACGTTTCGATTCGCCGGCCGGGGGATTCGAAGCTCGGAACGCGCAGCGAGATCAAGAACCTCAACTCGTTCCGCTTCGTCGAGGCCGCGATCGAGCGCGAGGTGACGCGCCAGATCGAGATCCTCGAGGGCGGCGGCAAGATCGTGCAGGCGACCCTCGGCTACGACGCCGAGCGCGATCGCATCTTCACGATGCGCACCAAAGAGAACGCGGACGACTACCGCTACTTCCCCGACCCGGATCTGATTCCTCTCGTCGTCTCCGCTGCGCGCATCGCCGAGATTCGCGCCGCGTTGCCCGAGCTCGCCGATGCGCGCGAGCAGCGTTTCGCTTTGCAGTACGCGCTCGCGGCGAAGGACGCGGCGCTGCTCGCGGGCGACGCGCAGCTGTCGGCGTGGTTCGAGGCGGCGGCGCGCGCGCACGGCAGCGCCAAGTCCGTGGCGAACTGGGTGATTCGCGACGTGCTCGGCGCGCTGAAGGAGAGGGGCGCCGAGCTCGCCGCGGTGAAGCTCGCGCCCGAGGCGTTCGGCGCGCTCGTGAAGCTCGCGGACGACGGCAGAGTCACGGTGAAGAACGCGCGCGCCCTGCTCGCCGAGCTGTTGTGGGCGGGCGGCGACCCCGCGGCGCTGATCGCCGAGCGCGGCCTCGCGGCCGTTTCGGATACGGGAGCGCTCGAAGCCGAAGCGAACGCGGTGATCGAGGCGAACGAGAAGGCGGTCGCGTCGTTCCGCGCGGGCGATGCGAAGTCGCTGAACTTCCTGATGGGCCAGGTGATGAAGCGCACCCAGGGCAAGGCCGACCCCGCCGCAGTTCGGGAGATTCTCACGCGCAAGCTCGGAGGCTGAGGCGATGAAGCTCGCGGTCCGCGTGTTGTTAGGGCTCGGAGCGCTCTTCGCCGTCGCGCTGATCGCGCTCGCGATCGCGCTGCCGCGCATCGCGCGGCGACCCGAGGTGCGCGACGAGGTCGCGCGCGCCGCGCTCGAAGCCACGGGGCGCGAGCTGCGCTTCGGCGAGCTCGATGCCGGCGTGCTGCCCCCGCGCCTCATCGTCGCGAGCCCTGAGCTCGTCGCGCGCGAGGGCGACGCTCCGCTGCGCGCCGATCGTGTGGCGCTGCGCATCGCGCTCCTGCCGCTGCTCACCGGCAGTGTCGCGATCGACTCGCTCGTGCTCGAGGGCGCCGAGCTCTCGTTAGCGCGCACGCCGGCGGGCTTCGAGATTCCGGTCGTGCTCGCCGAGGGTGAGGCGGAGCCGACGACCGCGGAGTCGAGCCTCGATCTCGGCGTGCGCGAGGTGCGCATCGAGAGCTCGCGCGTCGCGCTGGTCGATCGCATCGCCGTGCCCACCACGACGTGGCAGCTCGAAGACGTGAACGCACGCGCCTCCGGCGAGCTTCTCGCGCAGCGCCTCACGTTCGATGCGAGCGCGAAGCTCGCGAGCGGCGGCGACCTCTCGGTGTCGGGGAAGCTGAGCGGCGACGGCGAGCTCGGTGTTCAGGTGAAGCTGTCGACGCTCTCGCTCGCCGCGGCGAAGGCGTACTTCCCGGAAGGCGCGAGCGCCTCGGGTGAGGGCGACTTCGAGGTGACGCTCGCGGGGCCGACCGACTCCCTCTCGGGGCCGATCGCGGTGGATCTCGATGCCGCGCAGCTCGCCTTCACCGACAATTTCCGCAAGCCCGCGGGCGACACGCTGCGCATCACGGGCACGCTGTCGCTCGCGGGCGACGCGATCGCACTGACGGATGGTGCCCTCGAGCTGCGCGACCTCGAGACGCCGCTCGAAGTCGAGATGGCGCAGAAGACGCGCGCGAAGCTCGGTGGCGGCTCGCTCGACCTCACCGGGTGGGACGCGATCCTGCCCGCGCTCGCGGGCCTCGGCCTCACCGGCAAGCTCGCCTTCGACGATCTCGCGATCGGCATGGACCCGCTCTCGGTGCGCGGGCGCATCTCGCTGAACGAAGTCGCGATGCCGCTCGGCGAAAGACAAGTCGCGACCGTCACGATGAAGCTCGAAGGCTCCGGCGACGCGATCGAGGGCGCGGGGCCCCTAATAATCGGTGGCCAGCAGATTCCGCTCGAGCTGGGCGTGACGCGCCTCTCGCGTGAGATGCACCTCGCACTCGGCGCGAAGGCCAAGGGCCTCGACAGCGGCGCGATGGCCGTCGCCTTCGGCGCGCCCAAGGGCTCGATCGACGGGCCGCTCGCGATCGACGCCGATCTGCGCGCGCCGCTCGGCGGCGAGAAGTCGCTCACCGAGGCGCTCTCGGGTCCGCTCTCGTTCTCGATCGCGCCCGGCCGCTTGCCCGGCGTTTCGCTGCTGCGCGATGCGATGGACGCGCTCAGCGCGATCTCGAGCGTGGCGTCGATCTTCGGCAAGGCAGGCCAGAACGAGACCTTGCAGAAGTTCTACGACGACGAGTTCGAGGAGCTCGGCGGGTCGTTTCAGCTCGGCGGCGGCAAGGCGAGCACGGACGACCTCGCGATTCTCTACCGCGACTACCGCGTCGACCTAACAGGCGACATCGCGCTCGCGGACACCGCACTCGACCTCGAGGGCACGCTCACGATCTACGAGTCGGTCGACCAAGCCATCGCGAGCACGCCCGGCGCCTCCGCACCCGCGCGCACCGTGAAGCGCGAGCTGCCGCTCGCCGAGGTGACGGGCACCGCGAGCGATCCCAGCGTTTCGATCTCGCCAAAGGGCGCCGTGAAGTTCGCGGCGGCGTATCTCGGCGGCGGCAAGCTGCGCGAGACGATCGACGAGAAGGTGCCCGGCGCAAGCGGCGTGATCGACGCGCTCGGCGGGCTCTTCGGGGGCAAGAAGAAGAAGGGCGAGGACGCGGAGTGAGCTGGCGGACGCTGCGTTGGGCGGACGACGGTGTCTACCTGCTCGATCAGCGTGCTCTCCCCGAGCGCGAGGTCGAGGTCGCGTGCCGCAGCGTGGAGGAAGTGGCGCGCGCGATCGAGGAGCTCGTCGTGCGCGGTGCGCCCGCGATCGGCTGCGCGGCGGCGCTCGGCGTTGCGCTCGCGGCGCGGCGCAGCGAAGCGCGCGACATCGCCGTCCTCGCGCGCGAAACGGCACACGCGCGGGCACGCTTGTTACGGACGCGGCCCACGGCGGTGAATCTCGCGTGGGCCCTCGCGCGCATGGAGCGCTGCGAGGCCGAGGCAATGCGCGCGCCTGGCGCGAGCGCGGTGTCGCTGCGCGCCGCGCTGCTCGCCGAGGCGCACGCAGTCGTCGCCGAAGACGAGCGCATCTGCCGCGCGCTCGGCCGCGCCGGCGCGGAGCTCGTGCCCGATCCTGCGCGCGTGCTCACGCATTGCAACGCCGGCGCGCTCGCGACCGCGGGCTACGGCACCGCGCTCGGCGTCGTGCGCGCCGCGGTCGCGCAGGGCAAGCGCGTCTCGGTGCTCGCGGACGAGACGCGCCCATTCCTGCAGGGCGCGCGCCTGACGGCTTGGGAGCTGCACCGCGACGGCATCCCCGTCACGGTGATCGCGGACTCGATGGCCGCGCACCTCATGCGCCTGCGCGAGGTCGACCTCGTGATCGTGGGCGCGGACCGCATCGCGGCGAATGGCGACGTCGCGAACAAGATCGGCACGTACGGCGTCGCGCTCGCCGCGCGCGCGCACGGCATCCCGTTCTACGTCGCGGCGCCGCTCTCGACGCTCGATCCGCACACGCCGAGCGGCGCAGCGATCCCCATCGAGGAGCGCGGGCGCGAGGAGATGGCGCGCGTCGCCGGGCGCACGCTGATTCCCGACGGCGTGCCCGTGCGGCACCCCGCGTTCGACGTGACGCCCGCCGAGCTGGTCACCGCAATCGTCACCGAGGCAGGCGTCGCGCGCGCTCCCTACGACGCGAGCCTCGCCGAGCTGTTGCGGGCCTCTCGCGCCTGAGTTGCGCGCGCGTGGTGTGACCGCGTTCACGCGGCTCGCACGCAGAATTCCGATGCAACGGGGTGAGAGGGACGCCCCATGGCTTCGACCGCCACCATCCTTTGCGCGGACGACGACCGCGGCTTCTGTCAGATCCTGTCGCGCGCCTTCACACACGCGGGTTATCAGGTCGAGACGGCGCACGACGGCTACGACGCGCTCGAGCGCGCGATGAAGCTGAAGCCCGCGCTGCTCACGCTCGACGTGATGCTGCCGCGCATGGATGGCTTCCGCGTGCTCGAGATGATTCGCAGCGAGAAGTCGCTCGCGAAGACGCCCGTGATGTTCGTCTCGGGCTGCACGTTCACGCCCGACTACGAGGCGCGCGCGAAGGCGCTCGCGGCGACCGCGGTGCTGAAGAAGCCCGTGCCGCTCGATCAGCTGCTCGCTGCGGTCGAGAGCGCGATGGCGATGTCGCCCGCGAAGCCGCGCGGCGCGCTCACGCTCGACGGCTCGCTCGAGCAGCTGCCGTTTGCCGAGCTGCTGCATCACCTGCATGGCCTGCGCGCGACCGGCGTACTGGATCTGAAGCACGGCAAGAAGAAGAAGCAATTGCAGCTGAAGGACGGCGTGCCCGAGGCGGTGCGCTCGAACCTCATGCAGGAGACGCTCGGCGCGCTGCTCGTCGCGAGCGGCACGATCACCGAGGACGTGCTTCACGCTTGCGTGTCGCGCATGAAGACGAGCGGCGGCCTGATCGGGCAGATCCTGCTCGCGAGCCAGATGCTCGACGAGGAGAACCTGACGCGCGCGCTACGACGTCAGGCGGACGAAAAATTCTTCGAGCTGTTCGGCTGGCGCGCGGGCAGCTTCGTGTTCCACCAGCGCGCGCGGCTCAAGGGCGCAAACGCCCTCTACCTGAACCGGAGCCCCGCGGACTTGTTGCTGCACGGCGTGCTCGAGCGGATGCCGCGCGACGTGATCGAAGCGCGCCTCGCGCACCGCAACCAAGCGGTGCCCGTGCCGGGCGGCAGCCGCTTCTACCAGTTCCAGAGCGCGCAGCTCGACGCGCAAGGGCGCGCTCTGCTCGGTCAGGTCGACGGCGTGAAGACCGTCGCGCAGATCGAGGCGAGCAGTGAGCGCGCGCGGCGCCTGCTGTATGCGCTGATCGCGCTCGAGATCGTCGAGCTCGCCGAGGCGCCTGCCGGTTCGCCTCCCGCGAAACAGCCGAAGGCTGCGCCCGCGAATGCGGCGCTGCGCGAGGTGCGCCGAACCTCGGCGCCCGATCCGCGCGCGGATCGCACGACCGAGCAAGCTCTGCGCACCGAGTTGTCAGGGCTCGCGGAGCGCCTGCGCAGCGGCGACCCGTGGCGTGTGCTCGGTGTCGGCCAAGAGGCGGGCGACGAGCACATCCGCGCCGTCTACGCCGAGCTCGCGAAGCGCGTACACCCCGATCGCTGCGTGGGCGCGAGCGACGCAACGCGTCGGCTCGCCGAGGAACTGTTCGGCTTCGTGACGAAGGCCTTCGACGCGATCCGCGACGACGCCGCTCGCGTCGACTGGCGCCGCCAGCAGCGGCAGGAGCAGGAGGACGCCGTCGCGCGCGAGGAGAGTGAGCGCGCGGTCTACGCCGAGAGCGAGTTCACGCGCGGCGAAGGGTTGTTACGGGCGAAGCGTCCGAGCGAGGCGCTGCAGGCGTTCCGCAACGCGGTCGAGTCGTACCCCGACGAGTGCGACTACCACGTCTACCTCGGCTGGGCGCACTACATGACGGCGCCCGAAGCCGAGGGCCGCGTCGACCAAGCCATCGCGATGGTGATGCGCGGGCGCAAAATCGCACCCGACCGCCGCACGCCCTACCTCTTCCTCGCGCGCCTCAGCCAGGCCGCCGGCCGGATCGATCACGCGGAGAAGATGTACGCGCGCGCGATTCAGATCGATCCGGGCTGCGTCGAGGCGATGCGAGAGCTGCGGCTCGTTCGCATGCGGCAGGACAAGAGCAAGGGCATCGTTGGGAAGATCCTCAGGCGCTGAGGCTCGCGTCTTTCCTTGTTTACTTCGCAAGCGCCTCCGAAGACTCCGGCGCTTGCTGCGCGCTTCGCTTGCGGCCTCGGCCGACCCGCTCTGGCGGAGCGTTCGTCATCGGAGTTCTTCTGACCCGGGTGCCGGTGCGTCAGCTACCGAGGCGTTCTGTCGGGCAGGGGCGTTCGCGGCCTGGGCGCACTCGCGCTGGTGCGGGGGTCGCGTCACCTTTCGCGCTTCCTTTGAGCGAGGTGCGCGATGGCGAGTGTGCGGGTGAGTGGCGAGAAGATCTGGCTCGATGGGCGGATGGTGAATTGGGACGACGCGAAGGTGCACGTGCTCACGCACACGCTGCACTACGGCCTCGGCGTCTTCGAAGGCATTCGTTGTTACCGCACCGATGACGGGCGCTCCGCGGTGTTCCGCTTGCCCGAGCACGTGCGGCGCCTCTACGAATCCGCGCACATCAACATGCTCGAGATTCCGTTCACGCGTGAGGCGGTGACGGGCGCGATCTGCGAGACGCTGCGCGCGAACAAGTTGGCCGAGGGCTACATCCGGCCGCTCGTGTTCGTCGGCGACGGCGTGATGGGCATCAATCCGGCCGACAACCAGATTCGCGTCGCCGTGATCACGTGGGCGTGGGGCAAGTATCTCGGCGAGGAAGGCATGGAGCGCGGCATCAAGGCGCGCATCTCGTCGTTCCAGCGCCACTACGTGAACGCGAAGATGACCAAGGGCAAGACGTGCGGGGACTACGTGAACTCGATCCTCGCCAAGCGCGAGGCGCTGCTCGACGGCTACGACGAGGCGATCCTGCTCGACACGAGCGGCTTCTTGTCCGAGGCGACGGGGGAGAACGTCTTCATCGTGCGCGACGGCGTGCTGAAGACGCCGCCCGTGGAGACGGTGCTCGACGGCATCACGCGCGCCTCGATCCTCCAGCTCGCGCGCGAGAAGGGCATTCCGGCGCAGGAGGCGATGATCACGCGCGACGAGCTCTACATCGCGGACGAGGTCTTCATGACCGGCACCGCGGCGGAGCTGACGCCGGTGCGCGAGATCGATCACCGCGCGATCGGCGCGGGCAAGCGCGGGCCGATCACGAAGGTGCTGCAGGACGCGTTCTTCGATGTCGTTACGGGGCGCGATCGAAAACACGAGAGCTGGCTGACCTACGTCTGAGCCGAGCGTGCGCGACTGCATCTTCTGCAAGATCGTCGCGGGCCTCGCGCCCGCGGCGCGCGTGCACGAGGACGAGCTCACCGTCTCGTTCATGGACTTGTTCCCGGCGAGCCGCGGGCATCTGCTCGTCGTCCCGAAGCGTCACTTCAGCGACATCCTCGGCGCAGACGAAGCCTCGCTCGTGCGCGTGGCCGCGAACAGCCGACGCATCGCGCTCGCGTTGAAGCGCGCCCTCGCGCCCGACGGCATCGGCGTGCATCAGCTGAACGGCGCTGCCGCGGGCCAGACCGTGTTCCACTACCACATGCACCTCATCCCTCGGCGCATGGGCGACCCGCTCGGCCTCCACGGCCGGCGGCAGGCGAGCGAGCTGGAGCTCGCGGAGGTGGCGGCGCTGATCTCCGAGGCGCTCCTCGGGATTCCCTAACAAACCGTGCGCGCCCACCCTGCGACGCGTTTCGCTGCATTGCCCACGCCGTCTTCGCGCCGCATGCGCACGGCGCGTTACCGCACCTCGATCCTGCGGAACGCAGCGGCCAGAACGCCGAGGCTCGCGGCCGCCCACACGAGACCGCGCGCGAACACGGCGGCGAAGTCACTCGGCAGCTGCGCGCTCGGGCCCCACGGCGCGAGGGCGCGCAGCATCGCGCTCGCGATCGGCGGACCGAATTGGTCGAGCGTGCGCAGGAAGCCGCCGCTGCTCGCGGGATCTGAGGAGGGAAAGAACGCGGTCGCTGCGGCGATCGTCGTGAAGAACACGAGCCCGAACACGAGCAGCCAGATCGCGATGCGCGGCAGCGTGAGTGAAGCGGCCATCGCGAGCGCCGCGACCGTCACGCACGCGACCGCGCACGCGGCGCCTGCGAGTAGCGCTGGCGTCAGCGCGACGCCGCTGCGCGTGACGAGCCAGAAGCTCGTCATGCCCATGAGCACGATGCCCGCCGCGAACGCGACGGTCAGCGCGCCGGCGAGGCGCGCGAAGGCGAACTCGTGGCGGCGCACGGGGCGAGCGAGCGCTGCCGTCGCGTGGCCATCCTCGATCGCTTGCGCAAGGTGATCGGACGCGAGCAGGCCCGCGAGCGTCACGACCCAAAGGCCGACGATCGTGAGCAGCGCGATGCCGAGCAGAGGCTGCACGTTCGCGGCGTCCTGCGGGACGCCCTGAGTCGTTACGGCCGGCGCGCAGCCCGCGCAGTTGTCGAGCACCATCAGCGACAGGATCGACGCCGCCGCAATCGCGAACACGAGCTTGCGCCGCAGCGCGTCGAGCAGCGCCTCGCGCCAGAGCAGGAGGAACGCGCTCATCCTCGCACCAGCCGCACGAAGGCGTCTTCGAGGCTCTCGCCCTCGCGCACGATCTCGGCGATCGGGCCGCCCGCGGCGAGCTTGCCGCCGTGCAGGATCGCCACGCGATCGCAGGTGCGCTCGATCTCGGAGAGCACGTGCGAGCAGAGCAGCACCGCGGCGCCGTCGTCGCGCGCGCGCTGGATCCACGTGCGCGCGTCGCGGATGCCGAGCGGATCGAGGCCGCTGGTGGGCTCGTCGAGCAGAAGCAGCGCGGGCTTGCCGATCAGTGCCATCGCGAAGCCGACGCGTTGGCGTAGTCCCTTCGAGAGCGCGCCAATGCGGTCGCTCGCGCGGTCGCCGACGCCGACGTAGTCGAGCATCTCCGCGACCGCCGAATCTCGCCCCGCGCCTGACAAGCCGGCGAGCCCCGCCGAGAGCGTGACGGCACCGCGTACGCTCGCGCGCTCGGGCAGTGAGACGCGCTCGGGCAGGAAGCCGACGCCGCGCCGCGCTTGCGGGTCGCGCGGATCGTGACCGCGCAGCGTGACGACGCCTCGCGTCGGGGCCGCGAATCCGAGCAGGAGGCGCAGCGCCGTGGTCTTGCCCGCGCCGTTCGGACCTAACAATCCCAGCGCGGCGCCTTCCTCGAGCGCGAAGCTCACGCCGTCCAGCGCAGTGCGTGCGCCGTAGCGCTTCGTCACGTCCACGAGCTCGAGGGCGGTCACGCGCGCACGGTAGGCGGCGGCTCGCGCGCATCAAGCGCGGACTACGCTGCGCGCATGCCCCGCGCGCACATCGAGCTCGCCGACGCGAAGAGCATCCTCACGCGCACCTCGGGCTACCTCGCGGGCTTTACGCACACGCTGCAGCCCTACGCGGGCTGCCAGTTCTCGTGCGAGTACTGCTACGTGCGCGAGCTGGCGGTGCAGCGCACGAACCGCTTCGGCCTCGCGTGGTCGCGCTGGCTCGTCGCGAAGCGCAACGCGCCGGCGCTGCTCGCGCGCGCGAAGCTCGACCGTGCCCGCATCTTCATGTCGTCCGCGACCGACCCGTACACGCCGATCGAGCGCAAGCTAGGCCTCACGCGAGCGTGTCTCGAAGTGCTCGCCGCGCGTCCCCCCGCGGCGCTGATCGTGCAGACGCGCAGCCCCCTCGTCGTGCGCGACGCCGCGCTGCTCGCGCGCATCCCGCGCTGTGCGGTGAGCTTAACCGTGACGACCTGCGACGAGCAGGTGCGCCGCCTGCTCGAGCCCGACTCGCCGCGGTTCGCGCGCCGCGTCGCGACGCTGCGCGCGCTGCACGAAGCCGGCGTGCGCGTGCAGGCCGCGCTCTCGCCGCTGCTCCCGGGCGACACACGCGCCCTCGCGCGCGCGATCGCGCCGTACGTGCAGCGCGTCGTGCTCGACGACTTCTTCCGCGGCGACGGCGCCGGCGGCCGCCGCAGCGTGCGCGCGCTGCGCAGGCTCGAAGCTGCGGGCTACGCGAAGTGGGCGCAGCCCGGGTATGCGAGCGAGGCGGAGGAGTTGTTACGAAGAGAGCTGGGGAGAGAGCGGGTGGTGGTGTCGAAGGAGGGGTTTGCGGAGCTGGGCTGGCTCGGCGCTTAGCGTTGGACGCGGCGCGAGATGACGGTTCTCATTGCGATGACAAGAGCCGCAGCAAGCTCTCGTGGCCGCCGGTGGCGAAGATCTCGACCGCACGGCGTGCTTCCGCGAGCGAGAGCTCGCGAGTCGGAGCGGATATCCGGCCTCGGCTGGACAAGAGACCGAACAGTCGCCGGACCTCGCCTCGGTATGAGTAGTCGTTCACGAAGAACATGTCGTCGGGCTCGCCGCAGCCCGACACCCAAAACAGCCGGTCCTCTTCGATGTCCAGGACCGAGAACGTGGGCGAGACCTTCTGCAAGCGGTTCGCGGCGACGATCTGGCCCGCCCAATCGAAGGCATCGAACGCCTCGAGGATCTCGCGCGCGCTCGCGACGCCGCGATCATCGACCTGACGAGGGTCGAACTCGGCGAACTGAAGGTTGTAGGAGTAGGTCGGCACTCAGCGGACGATGCGACCACGCCGACCTGGCAGCAACGTGCGCGCGGCTCGCCGTCGCCGCAGCGCAACCGGGGGCGCGGCAGCGTGATGCTGCGCGCCCTCCGGTGCGCTTTCCCGACTCCGCGTGCGACTCGCACCAGCGCGACTGTGCGCCGCGCGGCCAGCGGTCTCGCGCGCGAGCCGGAGAAGAGAGAGGCGCGGCGACTGATTCGCGTCGCCGCGCCGAGAGCTCAGTGCGATCCGATCGGATCCTGGAACACGTAGCGGTACGGCTTCTTGATCAGCATCTCGGTGGGCTTGCCGATCTCGGACGGCTGAATCGCGGCGGTCATGCCGGCGGCCGGCAGCCACAGCACCGCGCCGACGCCCATCGCGACGAGTCCGAGCGGGCGCATCACGAGCACGTCGAACATCGGGCCCGTGTGGGAAGCTTCGGATTCACCGAACTGCTTGCCGGCGAGCGCGGGGCTCGCGAAGAGAGCCGCGGCAACCGTCACCGCAGCGAGCTTGGAAGCGAGTCGCATGATGTGTCCCTCCGTGGGATGCGAATGAGGACTCATCGGCGCGCTTTCGCCCTCGCTGAAGCCCCGCGCGCGGTTTGCCGATGGCGCCCCTTCACGAACCGGCAACTGCGCGGCAGTTTCTCGCGAATCCCGTGACGCACGCCCCAAAAGAGACCTCGATGTCCGCTGCTTCGCCTCCCCGCCGACCGCGCTCGCTGCTCGCTTTCGCCGTGTTTCTCACGGCGCTGGCGCTGGTTGCCTCCGCGCACTGGTACTGGCTGAAGGGGTTCGTGCTCGATCCTGCAGTGCCCGGGCCGTGGCGCACGCTCGCGGTCGCGCTCGTGCCGGTCGCGTTCGTGGGCATGTTCATCGCGCTCGCACTCGAGCGCGCGCTCCGGCCCCCGCTGCTGCGAATCGTGTCGTGGCCCTTCGCGCTCTGGATGGGCGTGTTCTGGCTCGGCTTCGTCTCGCTGCTCTTCACCGACGCCGCGTTCGTGCTGATGGGCGCGGCGAGCAGCGCGAGCGCGCTCGATCTCTCGCGCGGCCGGGCGCTCGCCGCGGGAGCGCTGACGCTGCTCACCGCGCTCGTCGCGCTGCGCAGTGGCCTGCGCGTGCCGCGCGTGAAGCGCAGCGAGATCGCGCTCGCGAATTGGCCGCGCCAGCTCGACGGCTTCCGCATCGTGCAGATCAGCGACATCCACATCGGTCCGCTGCTCGGGCGGCGCTTCGCGGAGCAACTCGTTGCGCGCGTGAACGCGCTCGCGCCCGACCTCGTGGTCGTTACGGGAGATCTCGTGGACGGCGCCGTCGACAAGATCGGCGACGACATCGCGCCCTTCGGCGAGCTGCGCGCCGAGCACGGCGTGTGGTTCGTGCCAGGCAATCACGACTTCTACTCGGGCGTCGACGGCTGGGAGAAACGCCTGCGCGAGCTGGGCATTCGCGTGCTGCGCAACGAGCGCGTGCCGGTCGGCGGCGATGCGGGCTTCGATCTCGCGGGGGTAGACGATCACCGCGGCGACTGGTCGAAGGGCACGACGGAAGACGTCGACGCCGCCGTCGCCGGCCGCGATCCGCAGCGCGCGCTGATCCTGCTCGCGCACGATCCGCAGACGTTCCCGAAGGCGGCCGAGCGCGGCGTCGATCTCCAGATTTCCGGCCACACCCACGGCGGACAGCTGTGGCCCTTCAGCGCACTGGTGCGCCTAATCACTCCCTACGTCGCAGGCCTCTACTCGCGCGGCCCGAGCCAGATCTACGTGAGCCGCGGCTCCGGCTTCTGGGGCCCGCCGATGCGCCTCTTCGCGCCTAGCGAGGTGGGGGAGTTGGTGATTCGGTCGCAACGGACGGATTTGCCGAAGTTTGTTTGACGTTCTTTGGCGGCGTGGCTGCCTTTCGAGCGTGATAGAAGCCGAGGATGGCTTGGACGAATGCGCCACTCGAGCTGTTTCACGGGACGGACGCAGCTTCTGCCCACTCGATCCTCGGCAGTGGAGTGAGCCTTTCCTACTGCAGCCCGCTCACGGACTTCGGCGCCGGCTTCTACACAACGACGAATCTGACGCAGGCACGCGACTGGGCGATTGCGCGAGCAACGCGTGCAGGACGTGCGCCTGCGGTCGTCGGATTCGCGGTCGACCGCACCTGGCTTTCACGCCTCGAGGGGCTGACCTTCGTCCAGTCCGGGCACGCGACGGGCTATCAAGACTTCGTCCGGTACTGCCGCGCGGGCCACGCTCCGCACAGGCCCGGTGGAGTTGACTACGAAGTCGTTTCCGGGCGTGTCGCAATCTGGCCCAGGCGCACAGCGACTCTGCTCACGTTCCGCCGATACGACCAGTTCAGCTTCCACACCAGTAAAGTGATCTTGGCCCTCAACGCGCTGTGGATCACGCCGCACGGGAGGATCGTGCCATGAAGGGGATCGAGGTCGATTTCTGGGAGGAAGTCTGGAAGGCGATGGAGCGACTCGCCCGAGTTGACCTGATCTGGGTTTCTCGGCCCAGCTGATTCCTGGGAGAATGGCTCCCGACGAAAGGAAGCCCCCCGTGAAGAAGAGCCGGTTTTCGGAAGAGCAGATGGTGAAGATCCTGCGCGAGGCGGATC